>CAUJJY010000175.1 GCA_963205155.1 Candidatus Zixiibacteriota bacterium
CTGTAGATGAATCGGGTCAAATCTACTTGATTGGGCGAACAAGTTCCACAGACATCCCGTTGTTGAATCCGTATCAGTCGACACTCTCAAGTCCGAATACTATTGATCCTTTCGTCATGAAATTGGCTGCCACCGGTAACGAACTTCTTTTCGGCACCTATTTTGGCGGCAGCGATTGGGAATGGAGCAGCTTGATTGCCGTTGATGAGCAAGGACAGATTGTCATAGCCGGAATAACCGAATCGGCAGACTTTCCAACCAAGAACCCGATTCAGGCATATACGCGTGCAGAGGATTCATATGTCGCAAAATTCAGCGAGAATGGTGATACTCTAATCTACTCAACTTTCATAGGTGGATTCAATGGGGACGATCAGACATTTGGATTGGCTGTAGATAGCTTAGGCTGCGCCTACATAGGCGGAACTACCAGTTCCGCAGATTTTCCGGTGAAGAACCCGCTTCAGCCGAAATATGTCGGCGAGGATGCTTTTGTCACAAAGATCAGCGCCAATGGCGATTCGATCATTTTTAGCACGCCAATTGGCGGAACTGGCGGCGACCAAGGATTCGATATCGCTCTGGTAGGGGAGAGAGCCGTCCTGACAGGCTGGACGCAATCTACGAATTTTCCTGTCAAAGATCCGTATCAAACGACCGGGCCGGCGAAAGTGTTTGTTACTGAAATGAGTCCTGCCGGGAATTCCTTGGAGTTCAGCACACGAATTGGGGGAACCGGCAACTACTCATGGGAACAAGCATATGCTGTGGCTACAGACCACAATGGTCACATCTATGTTACGGGCCACACGGCCTCACCAGATTTTCCAACCCTTAATCCCATTCAGGAATATGCCGGAGAGTACGACGTATTCGTAACGAAACTCAAACCGGAATTTCAATGCGGCGACATCGATGCCAGCGAAGAAATAGTCCTGACTGATATCGTCTATTTCATCAACTACATCTTCTCAAACGGCCCTCAACCCAATCCAATTGTCGCGGCGGATATTGACTGCAGTGGGAAGGTTACTGTTTCGGACGTCGTCTATCTCATCAAGTATGTCTTCGCCGGCGGCCCCGCACCATGCGCGGCTTGTCCGTAACCATACAATAGTCTTGCCTGTCGGGCTCTGTGTCAGATGCAAAGCCCGACCTTCTTCACGGCCCCCAAAAGTATCTTCTCTAATTCGCCGCAATTCGTTATTCTGTCATTAATAGAAATTGAATCTGCAAAGGACAGAACATGGCCGGTGAACAAACGACCAACTACGACTCCTTCGAGACCAGTATCTTCGAGGTGGTTTTTCCCTCGATGGTAAATCAATACGGAACGCTCTTTGGCGGCATAGCACTGCAATGGATGGATCGCGCGGCATGGATTTGCTCGACGCGCTTTGCCCGCAAGACGATGGTGACGATTGCTTCTGACCGCGTCGTCTTCAAGAAAGCCGTCCGGCAGGGAAGTATGGTCGAGCTAAAAGGCATGGTCAAGAAAGTCGGGCGGACTTCGGTAACGATTCAGGTCGAACTCTATTCTGAAAGCCCACTGACCGGAAAACGCGAGTTGGCAACCCATGGCGAGTTTGTTATGGTGGCTTTGGACGCTGATGGCCACCCCACGCCAATCAAGGATTCCGTTGGCAAATAACAACTTACGACAATCCACGTGAAATTTCTCTTGCCCTCACCAGCCCAATCCATATATTTAAAGACTTGCCGTGAGCCGTTGGCTGCGGTGACTGATTGATATTGCATAATATTTGTTTGAGGAGATAGAGTCATGGCAAAGAAGAAAGGTGATGCGCGGACGATGATCACCATCGAGTGCACCGAAGCCCGCAAAGAGGGCGGCACTCCATCGCGTTACACCACATTCAAGAACAAGCGCAATACGCCGGATCGCCTGGAGCTTAAGAAGTACAATCCGTTTCTCCGTCGTCACACGATCCACAAAGAGACCCGCTGAGCGTCTTGCGTAAGTAATTTTGAAACGGCACGTGAAAATTCACGTGCCGTTTTTTCGTTTCTGGCAATTATCCCGTTGCTATCCGGTGAACGAGAAGGCAATCTTCACTCCAACAAATTATGAGTATGCCATCCATTCATGACATCAAGGAATTCCTCGGTCTCAAGCGTTCTATGGTTGCGCTCCTGGGAATGGTCATTCTTGTCGGGATGGGCGAGAAAATGGCCGAACGCTTCCTGCCTCTGTACATCGTCGCTCTCGGCGGAAGTGCCATCTACGTCGGCTTGCTCAACGGTCTCGACAATTTGCTCTCGGCGCTCTATTCGTTCCCGGGCGGCTACATAGCCGACCGCTACGGCACCAAACGCGCTCTGTTGATATTCAATGTCATCGCCATGGGCGGATTCGTGATCGTCATTCTCATTCCATCCGTCTGGGCGGTGATCGTTGGTTCGTTCTTCTTTCTGTCGTGGACAGCCATCTCGCTTCCGGCAACTATGAGTCTGGTTGCCAAGCTTCTCCCCAAGAACAAACGCACTATGGGTGTATCAATGCACTCGCTGATCCGTCGCGTTCCCATGGCATTGGGACCGTTGGTGGGTGGTGTCTTCATTGCAACCAGGGGCGAAATCACCGGCGTCCGTCTGGCATTTATCGCGGCACTGGCGTTGGCGATCGTTGCAGCAATTCTGCAGCAAACAATGATTCCCTCAAGCGACTCCGCCGAGGGCGATATGATGGGCAAGTCACCTGACAAGAACCCGCTGAAACTCCTGCGCCAATTTCGTCCGGAATTGAAGCGTCTGCTCATCTCCGATATGCTTATCCGGTTCTGCGAGCAGATTCCTTACGCCTTTGTGGTGCTCTGGTGCATGAAGGAAATCGCTTCCCCGGTGAGTGCGGTGCAATTCGGCGTTCTGACAACGGTCGAAATGGCAACGGCTGTGCTGGTCTATATCCCGGTAGCGTACTTCTCGGATAAGACCGAGAAAAAGCCGTTCGTAGTAATGACCTTTGTCTTCTTTACGCTGTTTCCCTTGATTCTACTTTTCAGTCAGACCTTCTGGGTACTGGTTGGAGCCTTCGTCCTTCGCGGACTCAAGGAATTCGGCGAACCGACACGCAAAGCCCTGATCATCGACTTGGCGGTTCCGGGCAGGGAGGCTGCAACTTTCGGCACCTACTATCTCTTTCGCGACTCCGTGGTGGCAGTCGCCGCATCTGGCGGTTCGCTCCTGTGGATGATCAGCCCGGCTACGAATTTTCTCGTCGCGGCTGGCTTCGGCTTAATCGGGACAATTTGGTTTGGTCTTTCTCGAAGCCCGGAACCGACCTCATAAATCTCCATGGTGCTTTATCATTGACAAACGACACGAGAATCTGTAGTTATTGATTAAGCGCACTTTCACCAACGAACTTTCAACCACCAATCCCATCAACGAGGTGCATAATGAGAAGGATCTTCATTTTCGCCGCGGTTATCATGACTGTTGGCAGCTTGACATTGACCAACGGACAAAATGCAGACTCGAAAACTGCAGTTCCTGCGGCTGATACGACAGCACTTTCCGGAGCAGCGGTTGACTCGCTCCTGATCAGCGCCGCCAACCAGGCGATTTCACAGTTTTCATCGCAATTGCAGACTTCGCTCAAGGTCGCGCTCGACGATGGTGGGCCGCTCAATGCCGTTAATGTCTGCAACGTCGTCGCACCCGACATCCAAACCGCGCATGTGCGCGACGGCTGGTTCCTTGAACGAGTAACCGCAAAACCGCGCAATCGAAACAATCAGGCCGACTCTGTTCAACTCGCGATACTCGCCCAATTTGCGTCAGCGGCTGACGCGCCCACGTTCATCGCCCAATGGAATGATCCGGTCAAACGCGAGAAGTTCCGCTTCTACCGTCCAATTCGTACGAACGAATTGTGTGCCGGCTGCCACGGTGATCCAGCGTCATTTGTTGCCGGATTAACAGAGGAGCTTAAGACGCTGTATCCGGATGACAAAGCGGTTGGCTACAAGAGCGGGGATCTTCGCGGAATGTTTGCGATCGAGGTCATGTGGCCTGAAGGAATGAACTACGCGCAAAAATTGGCTGCTTCAGCTAAGCGCGATACAAAATAGCTTAGGGACTGCTCTAACAAAAATGCCCCCCATCACAGAATGCAGGGTTCATTTCGTTGAACCCTGCATTCTTCAGAAAACTTGTCGGTTCGATTACTTGCCTGTAGTCGTGCTCTTTGAGCTGGCCGGCTGTATGACGGATACTTCCGCCAATTTACTATATGTAACCGGGATGGTATAACGTGTTCCCGCCTGATCGTTGACAACAAACGTGAAGGATTTCTTGAACTGCTCGTCCGTCACCGAGCTGTTTACCTTTACTGCTATCTCCTTCTCCTTGCCCGGCTTGATTTCAGCGTCCGGAATCTCGACCTGCAGGAAGCCTGCTGGTTGACTAACTAGATGTATCCTTACGGAATTAGCCGACACGTTCTTGACAACCAGCTTGGCCTCTTTCGCACTCGATTGACTATTTAACACCAGTTCGCCTTCAGAAAGTGTCAGCGGTGTGAGCGAATCGGGGTCGGTGAAGTTCTTACCAGTAAACTTCAACTGAAAGGTCCCCCTGTCGGAATCGTTGCAGCTAACTGTCGCGCTCTTTCCGACATTACCCTTGGCGCCCTTATTGGACGTGAAGACCAATTCCACTTCGGTGCTGTCACCAACCGCAACGACTTCTTTTTTGAGCGGAGCCTTGGTGCAGCCGCAACCCGGCTTTACATTAAGGATCTTCAGCGAATCAGTACCGCGGCTGTGGAATACGTACGAGTGACTGACGACACTGCCGGCATATATATAACCGAAGTCAAACGATGTCTCATCGATGAACAGTTTGGCGCCTGACTTCGCTGTCTCCTGCGCCGACAGCAGGCTCACAAGTGCGAGCGGTATGAGTATTGCAGTAAGGATTTTCTTGATCATTCGTTCCTCCTTGTAGTGAGAACTGCGAGAATAGTTGTTTTTGTTTTCTTGTATTGATTTCACGGCTTCTATCGGGCTAGCTTCCGACGTCGCCGTGTTGGTTCGGACTATGAAAGTAGTTTTCTGGTCGCAAAGCCCAAAAGGCTCATCGTCTCATTTCGAAATACCGGCGCGACATTGTCGATGCGGCAGCAGCCAAGATCGATGATTGCCTGCACCATCAGTCGGACATCGCGTTCAGTTTTCAGGTCGAAGATTGTCAGACGGCAGGTTTCCGTGCACTCTCCGACCGTGAAGTGAATCTGATTCATTCCCAGCGAGTCAAGAAGTGTCGTTGCCACCTCCTGTTCCATGCCGAGCGCCCCTAACAGGGAAGTAATCTTGGGATTCTCAAGAGCTATTTCTCTTTCGACTCCGTCAATAGCGATCTGGTAACCGACCTTCTGATTCATGTTGAGTGGGATCAGCGCAATAATAACAACGACCGCCAATACAGCCAGCGCAGCAATCCTGGGGCGGGTATTGGGAATCAGCGCCCCGAACAGAGATCGTACGCTGCCCGTCTTCAATCCCTTTCGTCCTGAAGATTCGACCTTCGATCTAAGTGCTGAAACGGTCATTTCGTGCGCCGGTTCATACTGGCGGAAAGTCGCAAAGTGTTGATCAAGTTCCTTCTGTGCCTTGATCAGACTCGAACATTCCTGACAACCGTCAAGATGTTCCATTAATTCCGCATCTTGGCCATACTCAATGAGTCGCCAGTTGTAGACTTCTAATCTTATCAGGGCTTGTCTACACAACATACGTTTCGCTTCCTTTGTCCGTTATTTTCGGAACTGACTTGCAATATTGACCGCTCAACCTCCGCCGCATCTTTTCACGCGCCCGTGATAATCGCATTTTGACGTTGCCTTCCGATTTGGAAGTCAACTGCGCAATCTCGGAGATCTTCCAGCCGTCCAATTCGGCGAGCGTAACGATAATTCGATCTTCCGTGCTTAGTGCCGTGAAGGCGTACTCCAGTTGGCGCCTGGCTTCATATTCACCTGACGGGTCGCGACCGGGTTCGAAACTTTCGCCCTCGATCGGACCAGGGAAAACTCGCTTCCACCAGGAGTCGCGGCATCGACCTCGATAAGCATTGTTGATAATCT
>CAUJJY010000176.1 GCA_963205155.1 Candidatus Zixiibacteriota bacterium
ATCTTCGCGAATCGGCGCTGGTGATGTTGGCCGAGAAGCTGCTGGGCAAAGGGTATGAGTTGTTGATTTATGATCGCAATGTGAATCTTGCCCGCATCTTCGGCTCCAATAAGGCATACATTGATAAAGAGATTCCGCATATTGAAAAGTTGTTTGCGACTTCGGTGGCTGAAGTCGTACATAGTTCAGAGGTGATTGTCATTGGGAATGACGATCCCGAATATGTCGGGGCGCTGAAGGGGATCAAGGATAGACAGATAGTTGATTTGGCCAGGATTACCGAGAACCCGTCTGCGCAGGGCGCCAATTATCATGGAATTTGCTGGTAGCGGCGATATCGTTGTAACGGCTGTGATGCCGGTTCGCAATGAGGGAGACTTCATTGGAAAAGTGTTGGAAGATCTGCGTGCTCAAGATTTTCCGCACGAGAAGATGGAAGTAATCGTCGTTGACGGCGAGTCGGACGACGACACTGTAGCGATTGCGTCGTCCTTTAAGGGCGCCTTTCCCAATTTCAAGATTCTGGAGAATCCCGGGAGGCTGTCTTCACGGGCCCGCAACCTGGGTGCAAAGGCTGCCAAGGGTAAATATATTGTTTTCATCGACGGACACTGTCATCTGCCGTCGTCGAAGCTGATCTCCGACATTGTGGCGTTGTTTGAAAAGTCGGGAGCCGATGCTTTGTGCCGTCCACAGCCTTTGACCTTAAGTCCGCAAACATTATTCCAACGCGCCGTATCGCTGGCGCGCGCTTCCGGGCTGGGTCATGCGCTTGACTCGACGATCTACACGAACCGGGAGCGGTTTGTCAAAGCGGCCTCTTCGGCGGCGAGTTACCGGCGCGAAGTGTTTGATAGAGTGGGTTATTATGACGAGTCATTTGACGCGTGTGAGGATGTTGAATTCAACACTCGGGTGGACAAGGCCGGACTCAAGTCATTCATTTCGCCAAAGCTTACTGTAGAATATGCCGCGCGCCAGAGTCTGGGCGCACTGTTTGTGCAACTCTACCGTTATGGTGTCGGTCGCTGGAAGCTGTTCCGCAAACATCCTTCAACGCTTGGCTCGGGCACGCTGATAACGACGGCCTTTGCAGTTGGGGCGGTTATCTATCCGATACTCTGGCTGATTTCGCACACACTGGCGCTGGCAGCGAGTGTCGTCGTATTGCTTTACATTGCGGCGGTAATTGGCGCATCGTTCACAATCGCCAAGCGTCCGGCGCAACGAGCATTATTTTTCTTCCTGCCGATCATATTTTTCACCATTCACTTTGCTCTTGGTTACGGTTTCCTGGTCGGAATCATACGTCATCGATCGTGAGTTGGGACTCGGACGGCACTGATGAAGAAGCTGCGAGTTCTTTATATCATTGGTTCGATGGGGGATGGACGCGCCGGAACCGAAAAGAATCTATTAACAATCATCACGCATCTCGACAAGTCGACCTTTGAACCGCTTCTGATTACGCTCCAAGACTGCGACTACTTCCGCTCCGGCAAATTCGTATGCGAAACTCACTGCTGGCATCTCGAGCGGATGTTTACAATTGATATGTTCGCAAAACGAAAGAAGCTTGCGGACTTTATTCGTGAGCGGACGGTTGATGTTGTACAGACTTTTTTTGTGGAAGGGCATCTTGTGGGAGGAGGAGCGGCACGCATGGCGGGAGTGCAAGCGATTATCTCGTCGCGGCGGAATCTGGGCTATTCGTACGGGTTGAAGGAAAGGCTGTACCTCAGAATTGCCAACCGATATCCAAAGCGCTGGCTGGCTAATTCGGAAGCGGTTACGGAAAAGATATCCAGAATCGAAGGAATCAAGAGTGAACTATTCGATGTGATATACAATGGAGTGGAGTTGAAGGCTGTACTACCGGCACAGCAACACTTGAAGCAGACTATTGTCATGGTAGCTAATTTACGGCCGGTCAAGTCGATTCCAACATTGATTCAGGCGGCAGTTGAAGTCGTAAAGGAGTTTCCGCAGGCGCGATTTCGCATTGTCGGAGAGGGGCCAGATCGGCACAGCTTGCAGGCACAGATCAGCGAAGCGGGGTTGCACAGCAATTTCGAAATGCCGGGGAGCACCAATGATGTTCATGCGGCGATTGCGAATGCGACGATGGGAGTGCTGACGTCGACCTCGGAAGGGTTTTCAAACTCACTATTGGAATATATGCGGGCAGGCCTGCCGGTTATTGCCACCAAGGTCGGCGGCAATAGCGAAGTTGTGCGAGAGGGCGTGACCGGATATTTGATAGAGGCGGGCGATCACCGGAAGTTGGCGGAGCGTATTCTGGAATTGTTGCGCAATCCGCAAAGTGCAATGGTAATGGGCGCCGCAGGACGAAAGTTGGTTGAGGACAAGTTCTCGTTGTCAGCCATGGTGCAAGGCCATGAGGATTACTATCGCAAAATCGCCAGCGCGGCCGGTTCCCAATTCGGCGACTGAACGAGCTGGATTTGTTTCACGATCGCTAGTAGGGGCTTGTGCGCGCCGAGGCTGATGGCAATAATCAAACGATGAATCGATTACGAGCACTGACCCAGAGGAAGCTAACGCGCTTCTTCATCATACTGTGCTTGCTGCTGGGAGCGGCTGCGGTTGTTCATTCGCTTTGGACGCATGACTTTGTTGAGGCGGCTTATCAGTCCAGTCTCGATGGAACACCTTCGGTGTCGTTTATAAATCACGAGCGGCACGATCTCGACTATTACCACAAGCGCGCCGACCTGATTTTCTGGCAATACATCTTTTTCGGCATTCCGCTGACACTGTTTTTCTGGATTGGCATCATCAAGGTCATCAAGCGAGTCATGTCGGTGACTGAATCGCAGGGGCAAGTAACTCCTCACCGATTTCGGCACGATACGGTGCTGGCGCTGGCGATCTATTGCCTGCTGACGATGGTCTACTTTGGTCCATCGCTAAGCAACTTTGGGTCGCAGATCATCGGTCCGCCCGAGGACAACATGGGCGGGTATTGGAATCTCTGGTATTCGAACGAGCTTGTATTGCGGGGCGACGAATCGCTGACGCACACGGATATGTTGTACTTCCCGGAAGGGACGTCGATGTACTATTTCGCGTGGTCGTTTTACAACTTCGCGATTTCGATACTGCTGTGGATGATTCTAAGTCCGGCGGCGGTATTCAATCTGATTATTCTGCATTCGTATCCGCTGGCTGGCCTCGGAGCATTTCTTCTGGTACGGTACATCACGGGAAACTCGCTGGTCGCGATTGTAGGCGGGTTTTTATTTGCATTTAGTCCTCATCATTTCGCGCGATCGCTTCATCACGGCAATCTCAATGCGATTCAGTTCATTCCATTCTTTGTACTCTACTTTATCAGGTCGATACGCGAGGGCGGAGCACGTAATCTTGCACTGGCGACGCTGTTCTTCTTCCTTAACAGCATGTGCGATTGGAACTACATGGTGATAGCTGGATACTTCATAGTTTTCGGATATGTCTATGTCGCGCTTCGACGTCGCAAGTGGGTTGCCGGCGACTACATTGTGAAGGCAGGAGTTGTCGTGGGTGCGACTCATCTGGTCGCATCACCGTGGTTGTGGGAGATGATCAAATTGGGGTTGGTCACCAAGGATGTAGAGGGGAGCGGGCTCAATACTTTCGTGGCCGATTTTGCTGGGCTATTTGTACCGGGCGCGTTTCATTGGGCAGGCCAGTGGCCCGGTATTCGGGAGATTAATGCGTCATACACCGGCAATGCGTGGGAGGCGGCAGGTTACCTGGGGATTGCGGCGCTGGTTATGGTTGCGATAGCATTTCCGGCAACACGCAGAGTTGCTGCGAAGTGGTGGCTGGGGTTTATCGCGTTTGTGGTAATGGCGCTGGGGCCACAATTGCACTTGTTGGGCAAGTCACTGCCAATTGGGCTGCCATATACGGTCATTGCCTACCTGCCATTTCTCTCCAATGTCCGGGCTACCGGACGGTTCATGGTGATAGCATACTTGTTCTGGGCAATTATTGTGTCTTTGAGTTTGCAGAGGCTACTGGAGAGCAAGTGGACAGGTACTAAACTCTCGTTGATCGCGACGGTTGTGGTGCTGTTACTTTTTCTCGACTACTTCTCGATCAACCAAGACAACACAAAGGTCGAGCTTCCGGCGGCGATGAAGGGACTGACGGCAGAGGGGAAGGAATTCGGATTGCTGAACATTCCGCGCAGTTATAGAAGCTCGATGCGGTATATGATGCACCAGACCTTTCACCGGATACCAATAGTGGACGGGGCGGCGACACGTAAGATCGGTGACAGTCTGGAAGATCGATTGTCTTATACCGATCTCGGGCAACAGCAGCAACAATTATCGATGGCTCAGGTCAAGTACGTTGTAATCCACCGGAAGGAGCACCGAGATTCGGAAATAGATATTGACGCCTATTTGGCACAATACGAGCTTGTCTCACAAGATGAAGAGTGTGTTATTCTCCAAGTCTATTGACAGATGGGAATTCGCGAGCAAGTCGTCGGGTGCGTAAAGCCAGCTCGGTTGTAACAGAATATGACAAGGATGAAAGGAGATCAAGGTATGGAGAGAGTTACTATCCTTACTCTGAAACTGCTACTGACGGCGGTTTTGGTCATCAGTTGCCACAATAGAGCCGAGGCAATTACCGGACTGGGGTTCGGAGCAAAACTCGGGCAAGTTACGAACTATGACAATCCAAATGTGAAATTATCGGATCTGAAGTTCTCGGACTTTGCGGCCTACGGTGTGTTTGGAAAGATCGGCAACAAGTCAATTGATCTGGAATTTGGCATCGATTGGTCAAAGGACAATCAAACGAAAGTGCTATTCGGTGAAGAAGTTGAAGCTGAAGCCAAGAACGTGGCATTTCACACGACGGCCAAGTTTGTGTTTCAATTTCCGGTGTTGCGGCCATTTATCGGCGGAGGAATAGCGGCGCACAAATTCTCCTATTCGTATTCCGGGGAGTTGGGCGAATTTGAGGACGTCACGATTGAAATACCGTCTGATGAAACATACTTCGGCTATCATCTTGTCGTCGGCGCCAAGCTGCAATTGGGTGCATTGCCGTTTCAGCCATTTGTCGAGGGGAAGATTTCCAAGGTCAATAGTAATCCGTCGACCGATATTACCGTGATCTCGGGCGGGGTGATATTCAGCTTCTTCTAAGCAGAAATCACATTGGCATCGGAAGTCCGCCTTCGAATTCTGATTGTCCAGCGGAGCTAACTTGATTAGCTTGAAAGTAATCAAGTCAGAAACCGGATTGGGGATGGATGCCACAATTAGACTTTCATAGGGCATATCGAAATTTAGGACGCTACCGCCAAGTGGTAGCGGTTCTGATCAAGTACGGATTCGGGGAAGTACTTGATCGGATGAATATTGCCGGTCTCTTGAGGATCGGCAGCCGAAAACTATTTGCGCGACAGCAGGAGTTGGCGGCGTTGAGCTGGGCGGAGCGCATCCGGCTGGCGCTTGAAGAGCTGGGGCCGACCTTCGTCAAAATCGGGCAGATTCTTTCCACACGACCATTCCTAATTCCACCGGAATTGGCTCTGGAGCTGACCAAACTCCAAGACCAAGTGACCGGTTTCTCCTTCGGCGAGGTAAAGCAGATTGTTGAAAGGGAGTTTGGCCGGCCGTTAGCAGAGGTATTCCCCACGTTTGAGGAGACGGCTCGTGCGTCGGCATCGCTCTCGCAGGTTCACCGTGCAACGACGATTAGCGGTGAGGTTGTTGCAGTTAAGGTACAGCGTCCCGATGTGCTGGAAATCATGGAGAAGGATTTGTCGATTCTGCGCGATCTTGCCGGG
>CAUJJY010000177.1 GCA_963205155.1 Candidatus Zixiibacteriota bacterium
GGCGCTGATACATGATGCCGCCGAAGAATCCGATGTCGTTATCGCCGGTGTCATAGAGGCCAGCGCCGGCATTGAGCAGGAACATGGCTTTCTGCATCTGACTCATGGCGTACAAACCACTAAATAGGAAGTTGGTGCCGCTTTCAGTGTCAGAGGTGCTGCCGAATCCCTCGATGTCGACTTCGTACTTCGTCTGCTGGAAATAGACCTCGCCGCCGATCATCATCTTGTCGGACAAGCCGTAGTGGAAGTTGCCGCCGAAGTTGAGTCCGGCACTGCTTGAGAATTTGCTGTTGCCGATCTCATAATCTTTGAAAGCATCGCCAAAGCCAATGGTGTAGCCGGCATAGGGGCCGACCATCATCAAGGACTTGAGCGAAGCTGCCGATCCAGCGGAGGCGGCCAGCAAGAGAATGAGTGTGGCAGAAATTACGAATCTCTTCATTCGTGACTCCTTGGTTGATCTATAGGTTTCTTTACTTCAGTTCGGACTGTACCCAGACTCAAGGACAGATGGTCTTTGAGTTAGTAATCGATACTTTGTTAGTGAGTACTCGTCAACAAAAAGTTTTGTGGGGGGGGCGATGCCCTCACCTCCCGCTAAACGCGGGATCTTCGACCTCCCCCTCTCCCGTCGGGAGAGGGGAAAAAAGATGGATCGGGGGCGAGACCGGTGATGTCCGGAGCGTGGGGCTCCAGAGCGACTTTGCGACGCTGCGCGAAGGTCAGACAAAAATGTCTGACCTACCGCTGTCGATTCCTTCGAAGGTGCTCGGTAGGACAGACATTTTTGACTGTCCGTTTCGTGACCGCGAAAGGACGCACCCTGTCTCGTCCCGACAAGTCGGGACGAGCCACCCCTCTTCCCGCGAGCGGGATCTTCGACAAGAGGGGAATTAAAGTGGACTTCCACCGTGGGTGGCAAATGGTACGGAGTACGGGCCTCCAGCGCGCTTAGCTGGATCCCCACTTTTGGAGCTGTTGAGATACCCCTACCGCGTCATTCTGAACCGCTGCGCAGGTGAAAAATCTGTTAGTCTTTGTTACCCAACGCGAACAGATCCTTCGCTGCGCTCAGGATGACAGTATTGGTCGGTTTTTTAACAGTCCCTTTCGCGGGGAGGACCGAAGAGGTATGCGCATTTGGAGAGGTTCCAGACGGTCGAAGTTGCACAGGATATTCAGAAGGATCGTTGGGGGGGCGCGCATTATGAGTGTTAGGATTTGCATTGCCAATTTGGACTTTTTCAGCAATATTCGGAGCAGTTGCGAGACTTGTTCCAGCGCTCACTCTTCAATGCAACAATCACATCTGAATATGAGAGGAAGCAAGCTATGAGGCGATTCATTATGATGTCGGCGGTCATCGTGTTCGCTGCATTTGCCATCAGTGAGGCAGCCACCGAGGTGAAGGGCAAACTCCTGATTGGCGGTTATGCTGGTTACGGGATTGGGCTGGGCGACGATTTCAAGGAACACAAGTCGGTACTTCCATTTGCCACCTTCATCAGACAATTAGAACCGGGTGTCGCGTTTGGCGGACGGATAGGATACGGATTAAGCAACAAATTACTGATTGCCGGAACAGTGGGCTTTCAGAGGATGAAGAGTAAAGAGATTGTCGAGACTAACGACCCTCCGATCGCGACGGACAATTCGACTACGGACACGTGGATCGCGGTAAATGCTAACGTTGTCTATTTGGCGGCTCCTTCAAGCAAGTTATGTCCATACATAGAGGCTGGACCTGGTCTATATTTTGATCCGGATGATCTGGCTGGTGGAATCGACGGCGGTATCGGCGGGATGTACACCATAAATCCTTCGTTAAGTCTGGATGTCGGTGCGCGACTTCACTTGGTCCTTGGAATGGATGTACTGACTTACGTCGAACTTCACGGCGGCATTAACTTTTTCATTGGCGGAGCGAAGTAAAGAGGGATTGGTGTATTAGAAAAAACGTGGTAGGCGTGGACGACTGCCGCGCACAAAAGGCGTCAGTTCACACACCGAACCTCGCTACGCTCGATTCGGCGCAAGAACTGACACAACAGGGGGATCGCCGCCAAGAGCGGCGCCTTCGGCAGGAGCGCGGGGCACCAGACCTGTGAATTATTGATACTCTGGATCCCCGCTTTCGCGGGGATGACTGTGAGAGAGAAGTTGTCCGGAGCAAAGGGCGACGAATCTACGAGCTATCCGTTCCTTCGCTGCGCGAAGGTCAGACAAAAATGTCTGACCTACCTAGTTTAACTCGCGGGGATATTTTTAAGAGCGTCGAAGTTAGTGTTTTTCTTCGGTGCGCTGTTTTTCGTACTCGGCAACGATCTTGTCGGTGATTTCTCTTGGCACCGGATCGTAGTGTCCGAATTTTTGCGTATGCCGTCCCCTGCCGCCCGTCATTGAGCGCAGTGAGGTGGCATACTTGAATAACTCCGATAGAGGCGCCTGGGCTTTGACGCGTTGGTACTTCCCTGCCGGTTCCATACCAAGAATCTTGCCGCGACGCGAGGACATGTCGCCCATGACGTCGCCGGTATGGCTGTCAGGAACAACAATCTCGAGGTCGTAGATCGGTTCAAGGAGAATCGGGTTGCATTCGACAGCGCCTTCTTTGAAGGCGATCGAGCCGGCGATTTTGAAGGCCATATCGGACGAGTCGACGGTATGATATGAACCGAAGAACAAAGTTACGCGGACATCGACGACCTTATTGCCGGAGATGACGCCGCGATCCATCGCTTCGATGACGCCCTTCTCAACTGATGGAATGAACTTAGCCGGAATAACACCGCCGGTGATGGCATCGACAAATTCAAATCCGCCGCCGCGTGGAAGCGGTTCGATTTTGATTGAGACGTCGCCGAATTGTCCGCGACCGCCGGATTGTTTCTTGTAGCGATAAGCCTTCTCGCCCTTGCGGGTGATGGTTTCGCGGAAAGCAATCTTCGGTTGAGTCAATTCAACTTCGATGCCGTAGTTGGCTTTGAGTTTCTTGCAGATAACATCGAGATGCAACTCACCCTGACCATGTAGAATTGTCTGGTGGAGTTCGGGGCTGATCTCATAGTGGAAAGTTGGATCTTCGTGGCTCAAGGCGGTGAGTCCGGCGCCAAGTTTGTCCTCTTCGCCCTTGGTTGCAGTCTGTGCGGCGAATTCGATGGTCGAGACCGGGAATTCAATCGGCGGTATGATAATGCCGCTGTTGCGCGAACAGAGCGTGTACCCGGTGCGGGCGTCTTTTAGTTTGACGAAGGCACCCAAGTCGCCGGCATGCACGACCGGCATATCGGTGCGTTCTTTGCCGTTGAGCGAAAACATCTGGGCAACTTTTTCGGTGTTCCTCTTGTTCGAGTTGAAGACTTCCTCGCCACTCTTCAAGTGTCCCGAATAGATGCGGAACAACGAGAGTTCGCCGACATGACGTTCGGCAACGGTCTTGAACAAAAAGACGCAGAGGGGCTCGTTCTCGCCCAACTTGATGGAGACGACCTTGTCGTCCTTGAGGGCATTGGTCTCGGCGATGTAAGTCGGATCCGGGAAGTACGCGACGGCGAAATCGAGCAACGGTATGGCACCCTTATTGGAGGTAGCAGCCGTTATAAATACCGGGAACAGCACGCGCTTGGCGATAGCGGCTTTGAGTCCCTTGTCGAGTTCTTCCTGCGACAATTCGCCGGCTTCGAAGAATTTTTCGAGCAGAGCGTCGTCGGCTTCAGCAGCGGCTTCGGTAAGTTTTTCGCGGGCCTGGTTCGCTTTGGCGCTGACATCGGCAGGAATCGGGACTTCCTTGGTGGAGCCGTCGGCGTTGTATTCGAAGCCTTTCATTTTAAGGATATCAACGAAGCCTTTGAAGTTAAGGGCTTCGCCGATCGGAATCTGCACCGGCAGACAGCGGGGGCTGATGTTGTCGTGAAGTTTAGCGAGTGTCGCCTCGAAATTGACGTGCTCTTTTTCGATCTTATTGACGACGAAGGCGGCCGGGCAGCGATAGGTTTCGGCCAGATCAAAGGCGTACTCGGTGCCGGATTCGGGACCGCTCAAGGCATCGACGACAATGAGTGCGGTGTCGACGACGCGTAGGCCGGCTACTACCTCGCCGATGAAGTCGGCAAAGCCGGGCATGTCAATGATGTTGATCTTACAGCCTTTGTGTTCGGCATGCAACAGAGTCGCAGAAATGGAGATTTTGCGGCGTGTCTCTTCCTCCGTGTGGTCGGAGACAGTCGTACCGTCGTCAACCTTACCAAGACGCTGGATAGCTTTGGTGGAGAAAAGAATCGATTCGGCGAGAGACGTTTTGCCACAGCTACCGTGTCCTACCAGTCCAATGTTGCGAATTTGGTCAGCGAGATACTCTTTCAATGTCAACTCCTCTGTCCTTTAGTAAACATCATAATCGGCTATTTTAGCAGTCAGAGGGCTATTTGTCAACCGAATTGTCGCTGCTTTGGACCATGGTTGAACGGCGGGCGAAGCGCCAATGGAGGACAAATAAGGGGAGACAGATGATGGCGGCAATGAGCATATAGACAAGCTGGCGGCGGCCGGTCAGTTCCTTGGCGCGAAGCAGGTTGGCGCGATACTTGTCCCAGCGCTGCTGCCACTGCTGATCGGTGAGTTCCGGTTGGGCGGTCTGTGAATCCTTGATTTCAGGACCGGATTCACCCGTCCGGGAGATCCGTTTCGGGGTTTCGCTGTCCATGCGCTTAAACTGGTCGATGTCGGCGTAATTCTGCCATTCATATTCGTTCAGATTGGATTCGGGATCGAGCATCGAATAAAGGCCCTGCAGACCCTGAATGCCGCCAAAGATCATGGTGATAACGCAGATTGAGCTGATCAGGTAGTAGTAAATTGTTGCGATCCACGGTTTGGAATTGGAGACCATAAAAACCTCCGGTTAGGGGTGTTTGCTGCTGTGCAGGTTTTGCACAGGGAAGGATTGCGATTAATTCAAAATGAAACGTCGTCGATAAAGAAGCAAGGAGATACTACCTTATGTTTGACAGTTCAATCAGCGGAATCAGAAGCGGTTTGGCAATGGCGGAACGCGCGGCGAGTAATATCTCGCGATTTGAGTCGGCGGATCCGAAGGATTTCGTCGACATGATGGTTGCTGAACGAGCCGTTGAGGCGAATGTAGCGGCGCTAAGGACATCGTTGCGGATGTCAGAACATTTGATCGATTTGTTCGCTTAGTCGATTCTCATTTGGCGGGCGGCTGCGACTGCGCAACCGAATCGATGAGATTGAGCAGTGCCTCTTGACGACGCCGGTATGAG
The DNA here is from genome assembly GCA_963205155.1 of Candidatus Zixiibacteriota bacterium. GTDB lineage: Bacteria > Zixibacteria > MSB-5A5 > CAIYYT01 > CAIYYT01 > JADJGC01. Next base: position 5,286 of record CAUJJY010000177.1, read on the forward strand.
AATTGATGCAGGACGCGTTGGCGCGCCTTCTCCCCTTCTGATGAATCCATCGACATTGCCATCCGAACAGCCGCGACAATTCCATCCACAGAATCGCCGGAAAAAGTGACACCTGTGTTGCCGACAACTTCCGGGAGCGAATAGGCATTTCGGACAACGGGGATACAACTAAAAAGCATCGCTTCAGCAACTGCGCAACCGAAGCTCTCGTGATATGACGGCTGAACATAGACCTTGGCAGTCTTATAGTGTTCGCCTACTTGATCGAAGGGCATGGCACCGAGGAATGTCACATTCAGCGCGAGTTGTCGCCCGATCCTCGCCGCAACGTCAATTTCGACGCTTCCGATATGAACGAACTGGAACTCCGGCATTTCGTTTGCCGCCAGGAAAAACTCTCGCATTCCCTTTCGCACCCAGCCGGAGTTGTCTATACGTCCGACTGTAAGAACGATCGGAGCCTTGGCCGGCTTAGCGCTGCCGGACAGGTCTTCGAAGCCATGATAGATCATCTGAACGCGGCCAGCGGGCACATTGAGATTCTTGAAAATGGACTCACGAGAGGCGTTTGACACGGCCAGTACCGCATGCGAGCGACGAAGCATCCACCCGGTTACCTGGCGTTGGGTCCAGAAGCGCGCGTTGCCATAGTCGATTTCGGGGCAGTTGGCGGCCTCGTAGCCGCCGACGACGGTGATAACAGGCTTGCCCATCATCCGTGCAGCCAAGACAAGCGGCAAAGCACGCTGGGAAGCGAACCAGAGAAAGAGCAGTTCGCAATTGGCGAGGGCGCGGAGTCCGCGAGCAAGACTTGTCGGCGGGAAATAGCAGTGTTCGTTAACGAAGTGGTCGCGCTTGAGAATTTCGATATCGCGCGCCACAAAGGAGGGCCGCGTCGGGTAGGCGACGAGAATTTTCACGCGCTTACGATAAGCAGATCAAGCGGAGAAAAGAACAGCAAAAATTGCGGGCCGTTATTCGCCTTCTGATTTCAGCGGACCGACAGGCGCCTGGCGATGCAGCGGCAGGTTGATGGTTTCCACTGCTTTGCCTTTGGCATCAAGAAGTTCGAAGGCGAAGGTGGTGTCTTTACCGGCAGTTTTCCAGCCGACGGCGCGCAGATATTCATCGGCGTTGGCCTGGTATTGCCAGCCGTTCATCGGGCGCGGTTTGTTTTGATCGACGGCGGGCGGTTCGATCATGTGGACGACGATGCGGCGATCGGGACCCTTAAAGGCATAGGCCAGATAGCGGCTGTCGGGGCTCCAGACGGCATCGATGAATTTGGTGTTCTTGCCGAAGAGGATGAACTTGTAGTAGCGGTGGTCGGTGTCGATGGTGCCGAGCCATTGATCCGGTTCACCCGAGACAAAGGCGATGGACTTTTCATTGGGTGAAACAGAAATCATGTGGAATTTCTTATTGACGAAGCGCTGGGTGAATTCGTGCGGATAATGGGTCGGGACGGTATCGGTTAGTTCTTTGAGGGTGAGAATCGGCGAACTCAATTTTTCGTTGAGGGCTTCCTCGATGCTGGTGGCGTCCTTGGAAAGATAAAAGCGTTTGCTGGTTTGGGCGGCAAAGGCGGTAATGGCAACGGCGACAAACAGGCCGATGAAAATTGAGAAAGTGCGATTCATTACGTGAGCTTACCTTTCGGATTAAGGATGTCGAAACCACAGGGGTTTCGACCTACAAACTTGAGTCATTTCCTGATTATACAAGAATCGGCGGAATAGGACGAGAAAATTAGGGGGTTCGGTAAGGTAGATTTTCGGATGTGGAGCTAGGCGGAGGGTGGGCGGTCGGCTAGTGCAGAGACAAAGTTAATGGATACATCCAGGCAATGGCGGGCCGCCCCCTGCGAAGATGTAGTTTATAAGAAAAACGGCATCGGAAATGCTTAATACGCAGTCACCATTAACATCTGTTGAATTCGGCTCAGGTGCTTCACAGCCACCACCGAAAATGTAAAGGATTGTGAATACGGCATCCGAAATAGTAACTTGGCCTGACAAATCGGCGTCTCCAGGAATTCCCGCTGTGTTCGCATACATTGGCGGCGTTTCTCCGAGTTCGCAGATTCTTGGTGTCCATTGATCGAAGAATACGTTACCCAATATGAAGGCATCGCACCTGATTTCAGCGATAATTGTGTCGGCAGGATCAAGATGAAAGTGAATTGCTGCACATTCGCCGGCTGAAGTTAATGTCAACCCCCTAAAGATAATGTACACTCTCATGATGCTACCTGAGAGAGAAGTGATGTGAGTATTCACACCGGGCAGGGCAGCCCAGTCATTGAGAAGTGTGACTGAATCAATCCCAATCGGCGAGCCCAAGTCGATGTCAAATCGAATAACATCATAATAATAATCCGCCGCTAAATAGAAACGGATTTCCGCACTGACACCTGAGGGGCAATTAAATGCGCCGACTCGCGTCGTCGAATACCGTACTGTGTCTGGATATCCGTAATCCTGTGCCTGAATGTCAGCATAGACGCAGATAGCTGCCGCAATGATAACTATCAAGCGACGAAACAAGTTAATCATGGCAACCTGCATTTCTTGGTAGAAATATCGGCGTGACGGACAATCCGTGAATTCTCATTGAATTGTCTCAGTGCCATTCGCGCCCTGTGCCACTGTCAACTGCCTACTCAATCATCCAAGCATCCGGGTAGCGGTGCTTCCCCGTCGGCAAATATGTAGCTGATCAGTCGCACAGCGTCCGAAATGGTGATTGTGCAAGTTCTATCAACATCACCGGCCTGCTTGTACAGAATGCTCCCACCAGAGAAAACATAATTGATGATTGTGACCACATCAGAGATGTTCACAAGACCACTGCAGTCGACATCACCGGGGTACGGCATTGTCACGGCTCCCTGTGCATCGACTACAATCGTCGTATCCAAATTTACGTAACTCACGGGAAAACACCAAAAAAGAGAGCAAGATGTGAATGGGTACGTTTCGGAGATTGCGACGGTATCGCCATCGTCTACATGAAATCTCAGCTCAAATAGGCTTCCTTGAAACGCGGGGAAATATCCCTGAGGTGGGGCTGCGGCCCAGATCATAAGATGATAGCTTTTGTTTACCACGTTCTTAGTATGTTCGGCGACAATTCGAGGATCGCCCGGTACTCCATAGAATACAATTGTGTCGAGTGCGGTTTCTCCGCTCCACGCAAACGTGGCATCAGTCCTGTCGCCCCAATCTTGATGACTGACATAGACAGGAAGGACCAACTCAAGAGCAGTTCCGCTACAACTTCGATTCACTAGCTTGATGTCTGAATAGAAGGCCGAATCCGACGGTTGGGCAACGGTTTCGACATGCATCACCGCGCAAATGGCGACGGCACAAAGCAGAATTCTGAATAGAGTCATTTTGCAGTTCCCTGTCATTATGCTCTTGAATGACATGACGAGACCTCGAGGCGCGACAGTTTGCTTATTGGATTAAGATACGGGGATTTGAGATATCTGTCAATGGTATAATGTAGATAACTATATCCAGAAACACCTTGGCGCCTTCGGCAGATGCGTTCCCGCTAAAGCGCGGGACAGGTCGCGGGGAAGACGACGGAAAAAAAGGCGGGGCTCCGGGAAAGTGAGTTCTAGAGGTAGAGATTGGATCGGTAAGGAGACCCACCATACGAACTTAAGACAAGCCTGGATTCCGGCCTTCGCCGGATTGACACTTCTATTCCCAAGCGCCACAAGCTAAGGTCTACTATTGGAAACGCGCGGATGTGGAGCTATAAGATTTCGCCTTCGGCGAAAGATTCGGCAAGAGTGCGAAGTTCGTGGCCCACCAATTATCGCGCCATTGGCGCGACTGGGCGCAGTATACTGCGCCCCTACGGATTCAAGGTGTGCAAAAAGGCGCTACAATCAAAAACGCGCGGATGTGGACATCCGCGCGCAAAACGCCCACATGGGGCAACGCTACAAATTGATCTGAAATCTGTTTAGTCGACGAGGACCTTTTCGAGGCGCTCGGCGATGTAATCGGCTTCGGCTTCGGTGATGACCAAAGGCGGGCTAATACGAATCGTGTGATTGTGGCTGTCATTCGCCAGCAAGTCGAGATCGAGCAGTTTGCGGCAATAGACCATTGCGTCGCCGTTCTTGACCTCGATGCCGATGAAGAGACCGCGGCCGCGGACTTCTTTGACGTGAGTCGAGCGTGCGGCGATCTTCTCGATTTTGGCTTTGAG
>CAUJJY010000178.1 GCA_963205155.1 Candidatus Zixiibacteriota bacterium
TGAGAGCTTCTTACTGCAACTGTCATCTATTGCGTCGCTTACCGATATCCAGGCAAAGTCCCTCGCAATGTACAAAGGTCTGATACTCCTTCCGAAACTTGACCAAGAGTCGAGAGATCGATTCAAGAAGTACGGCGGAGAGTTAATTGGACGATAGAGAATGATCACGACTTGAGCAACATCGTGAGGGCAAGCTTGCGCTTGCCCTCACAACCTACCCCTTTGACTCACCGCTGATGGAAGGAGTCAGTCAGCCTGTTCTATCCTGTTATTCACCCATGCCAAGCGGTTCGGGTATAAGGCTCTTTTCCTTCTCCGACCGCAGTTTATCAGCCTTGGCAATGAGATTCATCAGTTCGATTACCTGATCATTTTGTTCTTCCTGATCGATATTCCGGACGACAGAAAGGAAGTAAGATAACTAGCTGTCTTTCGCCCAGAAGCTGGCGCGCAGAATTTCTGCAAACTCGGCGCCGGCGGCCGCCAAGCGAAAGTCCACGGAGGAGAGCTCAAAGCTCGTTTTGAAAACGCTGGGGCTAATCTTCACGGCGATTTCCGAGACTTCGAAAGAATCGGGATTTTTGTGGCGGATAAAGACGGTTCCGACATCGCCACGGGCGCCATCCTTGAACTTGATTTCATAAAGAGCGGTTACGGTGTGGCCTGATCCGATTTCGCCGCCATCTTCTTTATCGTCGCGGAACTTGTCGTCGGCAACATCGCGGTTTTCATAGCCAAGCAGGCGATAACGCTCGACGACGTTCGGGTCGAAGTCGACCTGAATCTTGACATCGCGGGCGATGACCTGCAGCATGCCGGTGAGATTCTCCATGAACACGCGCTGTGACTCTTCCCAGCTGTCGACGTAGGCGTAGTGGCCATTGCCCTTGTCGCCGAGCTTTTCCATCAGGATGTCATTGTAATTGCCCATGCCGAAACCGATTGCGGAAAGAGTGATACCCTTGTCGGCATAGCCTTTGATGAACTTCATGAATTCCTCTGCCGAGGTGCGCCCGACATTGGCGACACCATCGGAGCAAAGGATGATGCGGTTGATGGAATTTGGATTGAAGTTGCGATTCGCCATTTCGTAACCCATGCGGATGCCTTCTTCGGCGTTGGTTGCGCCGTTCGACGCCAGTTCTTCAATGGCCCTGATAATTTTGTTCTTGTCGCGAATTGAAGTCGGTTCCAGTACGATCCGGGCAGTTGAGCCGTAGACGACGATGCCGACATAGTCGCGCGGGGTAAGCTGGTCGAGGAGCATGCGGAGACTGCGACGGACGAGGCCGAGACGGTCCTCGCGCGCCATCGAGCCGGAGACATCGACGACAAAGGTGAGATTGGCGTCTTTGCGATTCTCGGTGCGAATCTTCTTGCCGACGACGCCAATCTTGAGGAGTTGGTAACCCTTGCCGAAGCGGGAGGGCGCGCCTTCCATCTCGACATCGAAAGCCCGGTCGCTGGGATGGTTGTAATTGTATTTGAAGTTGTTGATGAATTCCTCAACACGAACAGCTTCTTCCGGCGGCAGGTTGCCGTCATTGAGATAGGCACGCGTCATCGTGAAGGAGGCGTTGTCGCAATCGATGGCGAAGGTTGACAGGTGGTCGTCATCAGTGGAGATAAAGGGGTTGGTGCCGTAGTTCTTGAAGAACATGGCATCGACCGGTTCGCCGTTGGGAGGAGTATTGCCGCCGTGAGCGGGCGGGACGATTCCTGAAGCGGCGTTGCCGTATTCTGCAGCGAAGCCGCCAGCGATTTGGAGATTCTCGATGACATTGGGGGAAAGTCTCATCGCTTGATCTGACGCTCCGTTTCCACCGATTGGATCTTTGCATTCAACTCCGTCAACGACGTAGGTAACTTCGTTGGACCTGCCACTGCGAATGTGTATTTGTCCGAATCGTTCGACGACGCCGACCTGTGCTTTGAGGAGGTCTGCGACGGTGGCAACTGGCATGTTCTTGATATCTGCGGGCTTGATCTGGCGGATATGGGCAGTTTCATTCTGTGCCGACAATTCCCGATCGGCGACAACTATTGCCACGTCGGTTTCAATGACAGCTTCGTTGAGAGCGAAATCTTGGGCCGTTGTCGCGTTGGCACTTACAGTAAGTTCTTGGACACAGACCTTGGTCCAGCCGGTGAGAGTGGCACAAAGTTCGTACTTGCCGGGCGGGACGTTGATAAGAAGGTACTCGCCGTTTTGGTCAGCTTGCGCTCCCATAGTCGTGCCCATTATTTGGATGACGGCAAAGGCGACCGGATCCTTGGTTTTGGCGTTGATGACTTTGCCTTTAATTCTGCCGGTGTTGGTGGAGAAAACCTGCGTGGTCACTACGACCAGCACATAGATCATCAGCACGATTCCGCTTAAGAGAAGGCGTTTCATAGATCCTCCGATTGGATTGAGGTTTAACTAAGTACCTTTGTCTTCAATACAGGCAGCGTGGTGACTTATTCCCGAAACGCGAAAAAAAGCAGAATCAATATCTAGGCGGTACGTGAGTCCACATTCCTGATTGCAAAAACTTCGATAGGACGGTATATTATTAGCGGCTAAACCCAACCTCGCCCGGGAGGGCAAAATGAATCCACGAGCAATTGTGTTAATATTCGCCGTACTGGTATTTTTGGGCTTTCGCTGCGTATCTGCTGCAAATTTCGGATATAACTCTTCGCCCGGATTCCAGATTGGTTCGACTTACCAGGATCTTCAGCACAACGCCCGCATGGCCAGACAGATCGTGGTTGGCGGCGGGTGGGTGCATAATATCTGGACATATCTGCCGGGTCCGAGCACGGCCAACCGCGCTGTTCAGTACTACGCCTGGCAGATTGGCGGTCCGGGAGTGGTATTTAACGCTAATGTTGATTCGAGCATTGGCGCCGGATATAGTGCTATTGACTTTGATCCGACGAATGGTGAGGCGGCGGTAGTTGGTTACCATCGAGTTGCCTCAGGCGGAACTAGATTTTCGCGAGATACTGGAATCGGGGCGGGTGCGTTTTCGCCGCGATACACATTTCCAGCGGCGAATTGTCAGGGGATTGTGAGCGGTTCAGATGCCACAGAAGGACTCTATTATTGGCCGGTCATTGCAACAGATGTCGATGGTTCCGGTAATGGCGTTGTGCATGCAGTCTCAACGGAAAGCCCGGCAACTACGAGCGATTTGATGTCGATCGTATACTACAGGTCGAACAGCGGAATTACCGGAGTTGGCGCGACTTGCGGGATTTGGATTGACTCGGTTGACAATATTGCGGCTACGGTAGTGGCTGATCCGAATTCGGACAATGTTGCCATCGTGTATTTAGTACCGGCAGACTATGCATTCAACGCCGGTCTTCAGCAACACAATCAGGATGTCGTGTACCGCGAGTCGATTGATCTGGGCGAAAACTGGGGGCCGGTGATTAATGTCAGCAATTATACCGGCGCGGATATCGAGCGGGCGCTTTCCGACGTTAATGCGATGTATACAACGGATGGTTGTTTGCACATAGCGTGGCAAGCGGCATATTTCGATTCAGCGAACGGAACTGTATCGAGTCAGGCAGGGCGGTTGTTGCACTGGGATGACTGCGG
>CAUJJY010000179.1 GCA_963205155.1 Candidatus Zixiibacteriota bacterium
GTCCCAAAGAGTGACGTCGGGGAATTCTTGCTCCAGCGGGCTTATGTTCAGTTGCTGGCGACGCGATCTTACTGCGGCGACTTGCTGTTTGAGCAACAGGTCTACGCCGGCGCAGCGGACTTGCGGAAAGCCTATGAAGAAATCAAGCGACCGCTTGGCGTCCATGGCTGGAGTGAAGCTGATCAAGAACTGCTGTACCGTCGACTTGATCAATTTGCGTCGGCTGAATATTTGACCGGCTGGTTTTTGGCAGCGCAGTTGCGGGAGCATCTGCGCGAGGAATTCGGCGAACGGTGGTATGCATCGACAGCGACAGGCGAATTTCTGAAAGGACTCTGGAAATATGGCACGCGCAAGTCGGAGTTTGAAATTGCCGCGATGATTGGCGACAGTACAATTTCCCCCGAAGCGCTGATTCGACATCTAAATTCGTTGTCCACGCGGTAAGCGTTCACCACTTTTTGTTTCTAACCAGAATCTTCCACAACGACGGGAATTCTTTTCCCTTCCACCTTCATCACCATTACAGAATCAGATTTTAGCAAAGTCTCAAAGTTGCTGACGGCAAGCAAGTTAGAAGCTTGGTTGTGATATTGGCATTACTATTGCAAAGCAGTTTCACGGCAAGAAGGCGCAATACGCCATTTGGAGGATAAGTAATGGCCGAAAAAGACATCGAGCAACAACCGCAAAGCGAGTCGCCGAAGGCGAAAGCGGGCGGAAAGTCTCACCTCATGCTAATAGCCGCCGGCGCGATTGTATTCGTGGTGGCTGTAGTCATATTTTCGCTCCAATTTGGTGTGTTCAGTTCAACCAATGTTAAGCCGACAGCAGAATCTCCGGACAAACAGGCGCAGGCAGTTGATTCTTCCAAGCAAGAGGTTAAGGAAGATGAAGAGCATGCAGATCCCTACCAAGCGCTTTTTGACGGCTACGACGGCGGTGAAGAAGATCTCCAGTTGAACGATACCGCAGCAGTCCGCGACTCGATTGAAAAAAACACTTGGTATGAACAGCAGAAGCAAGAGATCGACCGCAAGATGGCACAACTTGAGCTGGAAACGGCCCAACTGAATCAACTCAGGAGTCAAGTCGAGGCCCTGATGGATCGCAAGAAGGCGATGGAAGAGGGCAACATCACGCAGATGGCGAAACTTTACGAGGGAATGAGCACGGAAGAACTGGTTCCGATTCTAAGCAACCTTAGTGATGCGCAGGTCAGCGTGATGATCAGCAAGATGAAGAAGCAGAAGGCTTCGGAAGTGCTTGGCAAGATGACTCCGGAAAGAGCTGCCAAGATTACACAGTACATCATTTCGATGAGCGAATAAGCGGAAGCAATGAATCCGATACTTGACATATTTGCAGTTGCACAAACTAATGCGTTGCCGACTCCGGGCGGGACAGGAATCAGCGGCCAACCTTCCGAGGATGGCCTTTTTGCGCAGTTGTTTGCCGATGCTGTCGCCGCAACACCGGGACAAACGCTTTTCCCGATTGAAGGTTTGCCGGTAACGGGATTGACTGATCCTGAAGTTGCAATTCTGACGCATGAGCTGAAAGCGCAGCCGGTTCTTACTCCGGACGAGCAGGTAGTCGGAGAAGTTATTAATCAAGTATTGACTGATGTTCAGGCCAAGACCGCAACGGTCGGCGAAGTTCAGGTTCTTCCACAACAGCAAACTGATGCCGCGATCAGCGACGAAGCGGTTCCAACAACACTCGACGAGGTCATCCCCGTTCCGATTGGCGTTGAAACCCAACCGCTTGCCGGCACCGCAATCATGGCTCGCGTGCCAAGTATGGAGTTGTTGAGCCAGCTGATCGCAACTGAAACCTTAAGAGATCAACAGAGCCAGCTGACTAGTCATGTTGGGGCCGAACTCACTTCACTCACCGGAGAAACGGCGAGCGGTGTTGTAATCAACGCACAAGTAGAACTCTCTGATGAGGCGGCGAAAGCGATTGCAGACAGCAACACCGAAGAAGCAACCAAAGCATCGGTAACGGATAAGAACGAAGGTTTGGTTCTGGACCGCAAGCCAACGGGCAAACCGCTGGCAGTTGAATTACATTCGCTCAAGAGTCACCTGCGCAAGGCATTTCCGAGCCTGAATATCGAATCAGCTTCGGGCAAAGTAAATGTTCAGGTGAATCTCTCGAAACCAGGCAACGAAGCTCAAACGAAAATCGATCTTCCGATAAGCAGCCGTAGCATAGCAGTCACTAATGGACTGCCAATTGCGATAGCACCGCAGATAGCAACAGCAGTTCTGACTTCCGGACAGCCAGCTAAATCAGCTCGCATCACTCGCCAACCACAATCCACAGGCAAAGTGCCGGTACAGAGCCCGGCAAGAATAGCGGTTGATGGTGAAGCGCCAGTCCGACTGGAGAATCGAATTGCGATACGCAAGCCGGTGCAGGTGGCATTGAAGTCGCAGGGATTTAATATCGAGAAGCTGATGAGTTCAGAAGGCAGTGTTAAGGATCCGTTAACGGAGAATATTGCCATCGACAAGACTGATTTCAAAGTCACAGGCGACAAACACATACAGCAAGCAACAGATAGAAGCCTTGAGCTTAACGGCACCGAGCGCTTCAAATTGGAGGTCAAGCGGGGACACATCGAGGCACTGCTCAAGAAGGGCGAAATCAAACTTCAATTACAGCCCGAGCATTTGGGATATCTCAAGATCAAGTTGACTACGACACCGACCGAAGTCAGCGCGCGAATGGAAACTTCCAGTGAAGACGCCAAGCGCGCGGTCGAGCTTTCGCTGCCGCAATTGCGGGAGAGTTTCGAGCGTGCGGGCCTAAAACTAAACAGCATAGAGGTCCTGGTCAACGACGATAGCGACTCGCGCCGTCAACACGCATTTCAACACGAATGGCGAGGACGCAACGGACGATCCAACGCGTCTGTAGACCGATTCGTTGTTGACATTCCGGCCGTAGCCGAGATTTCACAGAATCAAAGCACCATTTATGGCGGTGCGCTTAACCTGGTGGCATGAGGACAAGATGGAATCACAATCTATCAGCTCGATACTATCGCCGCAGACAACCGAAACGGCGAAGAAAGCCAATGATGTTCTCGGTAAGGACGATTTTCTGAAGATGCTGACGGCGCAGATGCGGTATCAAAACCCACTGGAGCCGATGAAGGATCAGGAATTCATCGGGCAGATGACGCAGTTCTCGTCGCTCGAACAACTGCAGAATCTCAACGAAACAATGACGACGAGTTCGCAGTGGAACATGTTGTTGTCGCAAACGATCAACAACACAATGGCCACTTCGCTGATCGGCAAAACTGTGACCGCGGATGCGAGCGTGACAGCAGTCAGCAGTGAACGCACTTCGCCGATCAACTTCAACTCGGCCGGCTTCGCGCTATCCGGTGTCGTGAGCATTTTTGATGCTGAAGGAACGATCGTGCGCACAATACCGCTGTCGCAGCTGCAAGGCGGTGAGCACAGCATTTCCTGGAACGGTAAAGACAACAATGGCAACGATCTGGCGGCAGGAAACTACGGCTATTCAGTCGACCTGCGCGATCCGCAAGGCAATGCGGTGAGCGCGGCCGGGTTCAACAAGGGACTGGTAACGGGAGTGGACTACATCGACGGTCAGGCGTATTTGCTGATCGAAGGCGGAATGATTCCGTTGGCCAGTGTCCGCACGGTGAGCGGAGGCTAAAAAATGGCAATGAACTTGATTAATCAGTTGCAGGGCGTTGGAGCAGTCACTCCCGAGCCAAAGTCGATTGGCAAGGCGCAGACTTCCGGCAATGGAGTGGCGAGCGATGGTCTGACCTTCTCCAAGCATCTCAACGATCGCATTAATCGGCGTCATTTGGATATGGGGCCGGAAAGACTGGCGCGCTTGACGGATGCGGTGGATCGTGCCTCGGACAAGGGCGCACGTGATTCAGTGGTGTTGCTGGACAATCTGGCTTTGCTGGTGAATGTCCCCAGCCGCACTGTGGTCACGGCAATGGAAACGGAAAAAATGAAGCACGGTGTTTTTACCAACATCGATGCGGTAGTAGTTGGATAAATAAACAAAGAACCACAGGCCGGACCTCCATAGAGGAAGCCTGATTTCGGAGGTAAAGGATATATGTTAGCATCACTTTTCGCAGGTGTCGCAGGACTAAGGAACCATCAGGTTCGCATGAACGTGATCGGCAACAACATTTCGAACATCAACACGGTCGGCTTCAAGTCGGGCCGTTCGGTGTTTCAAGAAGCGCTGGTTCAGACTCTTCGCGGCGCAGGCCGTCCATCGGCGGTGTCCGGCGGTTCGAACCCGATTCAATTGGGCTTGGGCATGAATGTCGCTTCAATCGACAATCTCTTCACCCAAGGCGGACTTGAATTGACCGGCCAGATTTCCGATCTGGCGATTCAGGGTAACGGCTTCTTCATCCTATCAGACGGAAATCAAAAATTCTACACTCGCGCGGGAGCGTTCGGGTTTGATGCGAACAGCTATCTCGTGAATCCGTCAAATGGACTTTACGTCCAGGGAAAGATGGCTGATCCATCGGGACAGATTCCTTCAACATCGACGGTTGGAAGCATCCAGCTTCCGTTCGGCCAGCAAGATCCGGCAAAGGTTACGACGCGCGTTTCTTATGGCAATAACCTTGATGCCTCGGCCACGCGCTCGGAGGCTTCCCTTACAGACAGCATTACCCCGACCAATGGTATCACGCTCGTATCGGGTGTCTCGCGTGACGGCGCCGGTGGCACACATGCAATAACGATCACCGGATTAAATGCAACTTTCGCCACTGGAGTTGGAAACAACATTCCGAACACGGTACTGACCGGAAACGAGACACT
>CAUJJY010000180.1 GCA_963205155.1 Candidatus Zixiibacteriota bacterium
ACACCGCGATAACATGCCCTGCAACCTGCAGAGGCGACAACCCATAGGTGTCGACGCGATAATCGATCGCATCCCAGACTTCCCGTCGGCGATTCTCTATCTCGATGAGTCTTTCCACCGGATCCCGCACCGCCAGCAAGGGACGATCATTTCGATATCGCAGTCGATGCTCCAATGCACTTGCTGGAGCCGTCAATAACACGACCAAACCGCTGCTTTGTGCCAAGTGGAGATTCACCTCGTTGGCGAGCATCCCGCCGCCGGTCGCAATGACCTGGCGATCTTGTCCGCAAAGTTCCGCCAGCATTTCGTGCTCGCGCTTGCGAAAATAGTCTTCGCCGTGATTCGCAAAGATCTCGCTAATGGTCAATTGTTCGCGCCGCTCAATGAGAGTGTCGGTGTCGGCAAAAACATAACGCAGATCCTTCGCGACCAGCCGACCCGTACTCGACTTGCCTGTGCCCATCATGCCGGCCAGGAAAATATTGGATTTATCAGCGTTTCTTGACATGCTTCAAAAAGGCGTGGAAGTTTTCCAGCGCTTCCCGCATTGAATCACCGCCGAATTTTTCCGACATCATGTCGGCCACCGCCAGCGCAACCACCGCTTCGCAAACTACGCCCCCTGCTGGCACAATGCAGATATCAGACCGCACGTACGGCGCATCCACGGCCTTCTTCGAAGTCAAATTGGTCGACTTGAGCGGCTTGCCCAAGGTTGAGATCGGCTTGAAGAATGCACGAATGATGATCTCTTCTCCAGTCGAAATCCCGCCGGCGATCCCGCCCGAATTGTTCGAGGCCTGATAATAGCCGCGTTTACTGCTGTACTTGATCGGATCATGTACTTGTGAACCGGGTAGCTCCGCTGAGCGTACGCCGTCGCCGATTTCTACTCCTTTGACCGACTGCACGCCCATGATAGCCGCCGCCAACCGCGTATCGCACCGGCGATCCCATTGCGCGTAACTTCCCAGCCCTACCGGCGCGCCCGTGACAATGATCTCGGATACGCCGCCGAGTGTGTCAGACTTAGCAACTGCGTCATCTATGGCTCGAATCATCGCTCGCTCGATTGCCTTGTCGGCACAGCGGACCGGCGATTTTTCAATTTCCTTGAACTTGCTCGCACTGAATTTAACCGGCGTCTCGTTAAGCACCGCGCCGATCCTTCGGGTGTGCGAATAGACGTTGATGCCGAATACCGCGAGGTACTGCTTGGCCACATTTCCAGCCGCTGTCCGTGCAGCCGTTTCGCGCGCGGAGGACCGTTCTATTGCCTTCTGAATATCATCGAAATCGTATTTCAACACGGCCGGTAAATCGGCATGACCCGGTCGCGGACCAACCTTTTTGTCGCGATGTTGAACCTTCCACTTCTTCCAAACACGAATCTGTATAAAGATACTGATCGGACTTCCGATTGTTTCGCCCTCCCACAATCCGGCTGTGACGAGTGCTGTATCCTGCGCGATCCGCATCCTTGCTCCGCGTCCATACCCCAGTTGGCGACGGCGCAAGTCACTGGTGATTGCGTTTACGTCGAGAATCAAGCCCGCAGGAATGCCCTCAATAATTGTCGTGAGCCCCGGTCCGTGTGATTCGCCCGCCGTAAGATATCTGATCATCGTGATGCTCTCCTGATTATTCGCACTATTTCTTCCGGTGTCACTTCGATACCCGTCATAATACGAAAATTCTTCGCCGCTTGGACAGCAAGCATATATTCGCCGCCGATATGACCTCGCCTTGTCGTCTTAATGCCGGCATAACGCAGCTCAAAACACTTTGGCAATTGTGACGCTTTCGTTGTACCGATCAATCTTGACATCTCCATCGGTGTGCAATTGACACAAAGGTCGAACTCATCATTCATCTCCTTTGCAGAACTCATCTTTTCCGAGCGATATTTGGTTCGCCTTCTTGATTCTTCCGCCCATGCAGAGAATTGTTTTTCACGACGTCGCGAGCGATGGTAAACAGTCACACTGCCAGCCCGCTTCGTTACCAAATAGTGAAACACCGTCCTCGCCGACCCACCCGACCCGAGTATCACGACATTAGTACCATGGACATCCAGTTTCAGCTTCTTTTCAATCGTCGCGGCAATACCGTCGATGTCCGTATTGTAACCATGTAGTACCCCTCGTTTGTTAATCACTAAATTCGTCGAACCGGTCGCAGCAACGGCCTTGTCGCGTTTGTCGATGTAGTCTTCAAAGCTCTCTTTATACGGAATCGTCACGTTGAGTCCCGCAATCGGCAAAGCGCGCACTGCACGGATAAGATCTTTTAGTTGGGGTGGCGCAATATCAAAACGGTTGTACACCGCATCGATCTGGTACTTCTGGAATAAGGCACGGTAGATGGATGGCGACAGCGAATAGCTGATGTTTCTGCCAACAATCCCGTAAATGGCCGTATTCCCGCTCATTTATTGATCCAATGACTTAATCAGCTCGTAGAATTCCGGCGCAGAAACAGAAATCGCATCGCCATAGATTCCGCTTACTCCGCCCGAGCGAATCAAGTCAATAATTTCAATCATCATCGCAATTCTGTGGTCACCAAGGTGCTCCGCTTGTCCCATGGACTTACTCATTCCTCCGCAGATTCGCAGCGTATCTCCTTCAACAACGGCACTCCCGCCGAAGGCCTTCACGACATCTACGATCGCCGTTGCCCTGTCGGATTCCTTGACCCGCAGTTCGCTAACATTATGGAACGCGGTCTCCCCCTCGGCAAACATCGCCGCAATCGCGAGAGCGGGGACTTCATCAATATAGCGCGCGGTCACAACATTCGCGGCATCACAACCATGTAATCTCGACGATTTGACAACCAGATCTCCGACCTGCTCGCCTTGCTGCAACCTGACATTGTCCTCATCTATTGTCGCGCCCATCATTCGCAATATGTCAATTGCACCCGTGCGCGTCGAATTGAGCAGGACATCCCGCACTATCAGTTCGCTATTGGGCATGATCAAAGCCGCCACGACAAAGAACATCGCCGTCGAAATGTCGCCGGGTACTGCGTATTCAAAACCATTGATCCGCTTGGCCGGACTAAGGATCGACGTCTTCCCCTCGACATCGATATTGCAGCCGAGATTCTTAAGCATGATCTCTGTGTGATTTCGCGATTGCTCCGGCTCGGTCACTGAAGTGACTCCGTCCGCGTGCAATCCCGCTAGCAGAATCGCGGATTTCACCTGTGCCGAAGCCACCGATGTGCTGATGTTGATTCCGT
The DNA here is from genome assembly GCA_963205155.1 of Candidatus Zixiibacteriota bacterium. Lineage (GTDB taxonomy): Bacteria > Zixibacteria > MSB-5A5 > CAIYYT01 > CAIYYT01 > JADJGC01. The sequence goes on from CAUJJY010000180.1 coordinate 3,253, forward strand.
GAAGCCTGCGCCCGCGAACTTGCACTGGTGGACGATCGTCAGCCGCCGCAGTCGCCAAGTCGCCGCCCATCTGCCGCAATGGTTCAATCACCCGCCGTACCGGACGTCGGTTGAGCGAGTCGTCTCCCGCGAGCCGGCATTCGACCTTGGTGCCCGCGAGAATACCGAGACTCAATCGCAGAGTCGTTCCTGAATTTCCGCAGTAGAGCACACTTTCTGTTGTGCGCAGCGCTTCATAGCCGGCGCTCGTGCATTCGACGCAGCCGTTGACTATCGCAGCTTCCATCCCGAGTCGTTGATACAGCGCAAGCGTGGTCCTAACGTCTTCGCCGCGCGCAATGTTGCTTAATCGCGACGTGCCCTTGGCCAACGCCGCAAGCATGATCGCCCGATGTGAGATTGACTTGTCTCCCCCGACCCTGATTTCGCCGCGCAATTGTTTGCTCATGATTACTTCTGCTCTTCCTCTCCGAAGATTCGACGAAATTCCATTTCCGCGCCGCTGTCAAGTGCTTTCTGTGCGCGGTCCAAACCGGCACGCAATTCGGCAAGACTGGCCTGCAAATTCGCACGATTGCCCCATAACATCTGGAACACCATCTCTGCGTCCGAACGTGCAACTCGCGTCGCTCCCCGGTAGCTGGGACAAGCAAATGCCTCGCCGTGGGCACTGGCGATTGTCTCCCGTTCAAACTGCGCCTTCAGCAGATACGCAAACAAATGTGGCAAATTGCTGGATACTGCAAAGATTTTATCGTGCTCTTCTGGGTCGATTGGCAACGACCGGGCACCGACGATCTCAATCAGTTCTTGTGCTAGGGCTAGCGACTTTGGAGTGGTCGATGGCGTTGTGGCGATGAAGTAACTCGTACGTTGAAACAACTCTGCATTCCATGCTTGAATGCCCCGCAATTCCGTTCCAGCCAATGGATGACCACCCACAAAGTTCAACATTCCACAATCTTGAGCAGTGTTGATGATCTCGTTTTTGAGAGATCCGGTGTCTGTAACCAGCAGCTTGTCGGCTAACGAATCTCGATGTCTGCGCACCACTCCGGCAATCAGCATCACCGGCAATGCGATGATCACGATATCGGACTTGTCGGCGACATCCTCCGTATCAACTGCGATAACGTCCGCCAATCCCCGCTCCCGGGCAGTACGGCACAGCTCATCGCTTAGATCGCAGGCGGTAATGATAATAGCGGCATCAAAGCGCTTAAGCGCA
>CAUJJY010000181.1 GCA_963205155.1 Candidatus Zixiibacteriota bacterium
AGGCTTTCTGTCAAAGTCGAACTGATTGCCGGATTATCGAGATCGAACAGGCTGAATATCGTCCCCAGAACAAAGACAAAAAGAAACACCTCCAGCAGCTTGTTCCGCAGCCAGTTGTTTTCATACTGGAATAACAGCCGCCAGCCAATGACCATTAATATCAGGGTCAGGATGAATGAGCTTCGCCCCAGCACGTGGAGCACATATTCAGACACTGCCGCCCCAACCAAACCCGCTTCATTCTCAACATGGACATCTAATAGTTCGGAAAATGATAGACTACGGTCCTCTTCTACAGCTACCGCAGGTTCATCCTCGTTTAGATACTCTTCTTCATTGAGATAGTCCCCCTCGCTGATGAGATAATCGGGACTCTCTTCAACTACCGGACGCTCAAATCTGGTGATATCGGTCTTATCGTGGCTCGCCAGCGATATAAACACAAACACGGCGAACACGATGATCATGAAGCCGAGTATTTCCTTGCGGGAACCTTCCTGGAAGTAGGACTTTACACCCATACAGCGAATTTAGGGCTGATTCCAGAATAGGTCAACAACAATAAAATCAAGGTTTTTCGTGTGTTTGCCCCGTTTTTCCCTACTCTTGGAACGCCGAAATCCCGCCAAACAGCGCGTCGCGAATACCACTCTCCGACTTCTCGAACTTGATGTCCGGAAGCTGCTTCACGCTTAGCTTGAAGTAATACCCCTGGCGCGATCCGTCGGGAATCCAGGTAAATGAACCCTCCCAGCAATGCAAGTCACGGTGCAGTTCCACCACTTTTTCGGTGCTTTCGCGTTCGCGGACGTTGTAATTCTGCCGATAGCTGATTCTCCAGTTCTTCGTGATCGAAAACTGCGCGGCAAAGTCGATCCAATTAGATATTGATGTCCGCGTCAGCGTGCGAGTTTCCGTGTATCGCTGTGAGATCGTATATTGCACCTGTCGGCTACTGACGCTGGTTCCTGTCTCTTCATCTACTTGATCCGAGTATTTCCCTACTGGAATGCTGAAAGATCCGCTGTATCCGGTATTGATGCTGATGCTTTTCAGATACGGACTCCACCAGCGCAGTTCGCCCGTCGTCGGATTGTAAAGATCGTGTGTCATCGTCACCTGCAGCGTCAGATTCTTCACCGTCGGCGCGCGTAGACTTGAGCTGACATCCGACCAGCTGCGTACGTCGCGTACGAAATCATAGCTCGCCGACACGTCATAGTTCAGGAATGTCACCTTCTGCTCTTTCTCGCCCTTCAGATACTTCATCTGAAATTGGTTCGCCAAACGGAAACTGACATTTTTCGACTTCCCGCCCGAACTGCCAAATCCGGTAAACGCCGCATACTGCTTGTTGCGGTTGATTTCCGGCTGATAGTTGAAACTTGCCGACGGCGTTATCACGTGACGCAGTCCGGTTATTGCAAGTACGTTCGGCGCTACCGTGCCGTAAAGATTTGTCGAAAGCCCGATCGCCGCATTCCAGGTCTGACGGCTGTGCAGCGAATTCGTCTGCAGATTAAGGCTGTCCGCCTGATCCGAGTACGGCAGATAATACCAGTTATCCCGAAGGGATACCGACGGCGATACCGTAAAAATTCCTCCGGCTTTAAGCGGCGCATTGAAGCGCAGATTCTGGTCGAATGCCGCATACTTCTTCCGAGTCGCCGCACCACTGCTCAACACCGACTTGCTCCGTGCATTGACAAGCGAGTTATCGTAAGAAATGTAGATGTCGTGGTACCACCGCTTGTCGAGCGCTTTAGCCGGAGTGCCAAACATCGGCCTCTGCGGCCTGGAAAAACGCAGCGACGGCAAACGTTCCGAGTGCGCATTGTTGTCCAGGTCTTTCGTCTGGTCGACTGCCGCCGTAAACGAGGCCGACTCCCAGCGCTTGGAGATGCTGAATTGCGACCGCAGTTGCCGGTCAAGTCGTTCTTTCAAGTCGGTCGAAAAATCGGTGAAGTAGCTCTTATCGGAGACAAACGTTCCGCTGCCCGACATCGTCAGCGTTGGGTCAATCGTGTGGTTGTGCGCGAATGTCAATTGCCCGCGTGTCCGGCGTCCGCGATTGATGCCGGAATATACGGTCTCACGCGCAAACGACGCCGACACCGAGCCGGCCAGCTTATAACGCAGCGCATAGCGCACTCCCGAATTGAATTTCAAACCTATGTCAGAGATGTCCATCGATGTCTTTAAGTCCCAGTAGTCGCTTGCCGCCCAGTAATAGCCGACATTGTTCACGAAACGCGACCCGCGTTCGAAATTGCCGAATTGCAGCGGCAAGAAACCCGAATGCCGTTCCTTCTTGATCGAAAACACAAAATAAGGCAACGCCAATACCGGCAACGATTCGATATAAAGCACGACCGGACGCGCAAAGACCTTGTCGTTTGTCACCAATTTCATGTTGGAAGACTCGAAGTGAAAATGCGGCTCGTCGTTTTCGCAAGTTGTATAGGTCCCGTCCTTAACCAGCAGCTCGTCCTCTTCTTCCTTGCGCAGGACGTTGCTGGAATAGTAAGCCTGCTCCAACTTGGTGCGGCTCTTCTTGATCTTCCCCCGTTTGTCATTAAGATTATAGACCAACTCCTCACCTGTAATCGCTTCCGCGCGGTCGGTCAGGGTCAACGGCTTGAACTTGCCGGGGATCGTGTCGGGTTCGGCATACGCGAAGACAATTTTCGTGTTCAGATCATAGTCGATCTTGTGCGCGTCCAGCGTAATCGTCTGCTGTTTCACTTGCGCGGTCTGCTCCAGCCGGATTAACCGCTCGGCAATCTTGAAGTGAATCCGGTCCGCCTTGTAAGCGATTGTATCAATTACCGCCACAGTCCCTGTCGAATCAAACCCGACTGGATTCATGTACGTCCCCTCGGCCGAGGTCACCACCTTGACCTCAGACAATTCCGAGTTGATGAACAGCAGTGTCGTCGAATCGCCCGAGGCCACATTCGTGCCGTTACTGGTTGTGTCTTCCGGTGCCGGCGTGTAATAGGTCCAACTGTTCCCCTGTGCCTTGATCAAGTGCAATAGGTCATTGGCAAAGAAGAAATCAATTCGATCAGCCGTCAGTCTGCTCTCATTGTAGATTAATGAATCGTTCTCAAAACTCGTCTGCGCCAACTGCCGGAAAATTGCCTCGCCGCCGCCATAAACCTCGATCTTCTCA
>CAUJJY010000182.1 GCA_963205155.1 Candidatus Zixiibacteriota bacterium
ATGCAGATATCGTGGAAATCCATTTCTTCCAACAGGCGCACCTTGCGCATTGCTGATTCGACCAGCGCATCAGGATTGTAGCGCCCCATTGATTTGACGAGATCCCATTCGAGTGAACCGGTGTTGACGCCGATGCGAATAGGGATTTTGCGTTCTTTGCAGACTTCGACGACACTTTCCATTTTGACGTCATCGCCGATATTGCCGGGGTTGGTGCGGATCTTGTCGACACCCTGTTCGGCAGCGATTAGAGCCAGACGGTAATGGAAATGGATATCGGCGACGAGCGGGACGTTAATCTGGCGCTTGATTTCGCCGAGCGATTGCGCGTCTTCTTTGTTGAGTACGGCAACGCGGATTATGTCGACACCGGCTTCTTCAAGTCGTTTAATTTGCGCGACGGTGGCGTCGATATCGCGAGTCTGGGTGGTGGTCATCGACTGTACAGAGACCGGGGCATCGCCGCCGATCAGGACACTGCCGACCTTGACCTGATGTGATTTTCTACGCTGTCTGTTGAACATTCTTTTTATATGGGGCAAAAGATTTGTATTCGAATAGTTTTGCATCTGAATTAGCGACATCAATTCCCACGCCGGCCTGAAGCGCCTTGAGCATTCCTTCAACGGCGAAATTGGGGGTCGAGGCTCCGGCTGTAATTCCGACTTTGTCGACGCCGTCAAACCAACTCCAGTCAATCTGGGTGGGATGGTCGACAAGATAGGCTTTTCCGCAGATAGATTCGGCGATATCGCGGAGTCTTTGCGAGTTGCCGGAACTCTGCGAGCCGATCACCAGCACCAAGTCAACAGTAGGCGCCAACTCATGGATGGCAGCTTGGCGGGTATCAGTGGCATCGCAGATGGTATTGACGATTTTGATCTCGGGATAGATTTCTTTCATCTTATCACAGACTTGCTGGAAGGCCTTGACGCCCCGAGTGGTTTGCGTAATTAGAGCCACCTTTCCATGTTCAAAACGCGGCAAATGTTCGATATCTTCATATTCAGCAAGCAAGTGAATGTTGGCTTCGTCAATTCCCATCACGCCATGGACCTCGTCGTGGCCGGGTTCGCCGTATAGAATTACCTGATAGCCGTCGCGAAGCAGTTCGCGGGTAAAACTGTGGACGTTCTCGACCAACGGGCAAGTCGTGTCGACAATACGCAGACCTTTTTGCTGGGCTTCTTCCTTGAGCTTTGGGCTCAAGCCGTGGGCGGAGATAACCAGCGTTCCACTCTCAATCTTATCGAGGGTATCTTCCTGGCCAACGCCTTTCTTCTTGAAGAAGTCGACAACCTGACGGTTGTGGACGATTTCCTTGAGAATGGTGACCTGGCCGGCAAATTCATTCTTAGCCTGTGCGGCCAGATTAATTGCCCGTTCGACTCCCCAGCAGAATCCCAGCTCTTTGGCGAAGAAGATCTTGATCATCGGTCTTTCTTACACATGAATGAACGAATTGTGCGAAATAATTCGCACAGACGGAAATTATACTTCAATTAGATTTGCGCTTTGGTGCGACGCCTTGTATGAACTGCGCACGAGCGGTCCCGATTCGGTGTGCTTGAAGCCCATCTCATTGCCCCACTGTTTGAACTTCACGAAATCCTCGGGCGGATAGTATTTCAGAACCGGAAGGTGCAACTCGGACGGCGACAAGTATTGGCCAATTGTCAGGATATCGACACCGGTATCGCAAATGTCCTGCATGGTCTGTTTGATCTCATCCTCGCGTTCGCCAACACCGACGAAAATGCCGGACTTGACCAATTTGACCTTGCCGGAGCCCTTGGCGTACTTCAGGATCGACAGACTGCGCTTGTAACCCATTCTGGGGCGAACTGTTTTGTACAGACGCGGGACGGTCTCGATGTTGTGATTAAAGATCTCCGGAGCGGCATCGAGGATCATGTCCACAGATGCCTTGGCGCCCTGAAAATCGGGGACAAGCAGTTCGATTTGAATGTTCGGGTCATATTCCCGGAGTTTGTTAACGGTCGCAGCAAAAATTGCGGCGCCACCGTCATCGAGGTCGTCGCGGGTGACCGAAGTAATGACCACGTGTTTGAGTCCAAGTTTGGCGACAGCACTGGCAAGACGTTGTGGTTCACCGAGATCGTGGATTTTGGGTTTGCCTTTGAGAATGTCGCAGAAGCCGCAACCACGGGTACAAACGTGGCCGAGAATCAGGAAAGTCGCTGTTCCCGACTCGAAGCACTCGCTCATATTCGGGCAGGAAGCTTCCTGGCAAACGGAGTGCAAGCCATGTTCTTTGAGCAAACTGCGGACGCGGCGATAGCCGGAGCCAAAGTTGGCGTTCATCATTAGCCATTTAGGCTTGGCGAGCCGCTCGGTACTCATATAAGTCTGATACGATACGAAAGCTGACTATGTTGATCAAGAACATTTTCTGCCCAAATCGCTGTAAATTTCCCGTAAGCTTCCGATAATCAGAATGTTAGAAGATTAAACGGCCTCGTCCCTGACGGGACGATAATAGGACTAAGGGACTACCATGGTAGCAGAAACTCAAACCACGACCACGAATCGGCGGAAGTTCATCCGAATTCCGTCAAGTTGCAGACTCACGACCCAGAAGATTCTATTCAGTACAAAAGCGGACGCGGAGTCATCGGGCCAAGCGCAGAACATCGGTGCCGGCGGCGTGCTGTTTGTCGCCGACCGCGACTATCATCGCAACGAACTCGTGAAAATGACGATTGCATTGCCGACGTGGAAGAAGCATCATCCGCAGTTCTTCCGTGCTGACGAGAACGATGTGACCTCGGCGATCATGGCGATCTGTCAGATTATTCGCTGCAAGCAGGTTTCGACTGGGACCTATGAAGTTGCCGCAAAATTCGTTGATGTGTACGAAGACGACTTGATTGGCCTGAAGAGCTTCATCGAGCACGAAGCGGAGCGCCTTGGCGCTGTCTGATCGGTTAGCCTTCGAATCTGCAGTTCTGATAAGACGATCAGCTTCGGATCGACAAATACTTAAGAGCAAGTTGCTCTAATCGTTTCCGCGGAAGTGAAATCATCTCGTTGGCAGTGAGTGCTTCGCCTCGGGAAATCTCTTTCACCAAATTCAACCCCAAGTAATATCCAGCGCGAAACCTGAAGACATCTTCGGGATCGTTTGCTTGAAACAATTCAGTCGGTGCATGGGAGCGGAATTTCCCCACAGCGATTTCCTTCAGCAAAGGCCAGTTTCGTTCGCACTTGACGCGCCAATTGTGCAGCTGTTGTTTTCGAAGATAATCTCCCCAAAGTGCAACATCATCGGAACAATCGAGAATTGATGCAGTCAAGTATGTTGCCATGCCCTCTGTGAGCAATAGTCGGGAGAAGTTTCGCTGTTCCGGTTTTGTGGCGAAATAGAATTGCCGTGAATTTTCGTAGTGCAGGGCATGTGCTATCTCGTGCGTGACGAAGACGTCGACCAAGAGTCTTGTTGCATAAGACTCAACTGGAATCCAGACGACCCAGCCGTCTGCGTCACGAAATGCGTGACCGTTTGTGCAGTTCTTGCCAACGAAAAGCACGAAACGGAGATTCCCGATATCGAGCCCCTTCTTGTTTAACCTGCGGATGATCATCGGCAGACGACGCTTGACCAGCTCCGATCTTGTCTTCAATACATCTGCCGGAATCTTGACATCGGGAAAGGAGCGTTTTGCCCAGAATCGAAAGTAGTGTTTGAAGAGCGCCGGAGAGTGTTCCTCGTAACTGTGCCAGTTGCCGTCGGCGGCGACAGTCCTACTGTAGAGCCCTGTATGTTCGAGAAATTTCATGGCAGAATGATAATGATCGGGTTGTAAATCGACAATGGTCTAGGCGACAATCGGTCATGAGGGGCTGATTGCTCGCTAAGACGTTGTCGGGAAAGTGGTGCAATGATTGCTATTTCCGCTTTGAAATTGGGGGTTCTCGTATATACTAACGGTCATGTTGAACCTCAATCCAGACGCGACGCAGGCGGAAATCGATCAAGCCTTCATGGCGATGGCCATTCGCGAGGCAATGATCGCCGAGTCCAAGGAAGAAATTCCGATTGGTGCGGTTGTTGTTTTGGACGGCAAGGTCATTGGACGAGGGCACAATCAGAACAAGACACTGATTGATCCTACCGCGCATGCCGAGATGATCGCCATCACCGCTGCTTGCAACAAGATTCAGTTGCGATATTTGGAGTCCGCAACGTTATACGTCACCATCGAACCGTGCTCGATGTGTGCTGGAGCGATTGTTTTGGCGCGTGTGCCACGGTTGGTGTTCGGTGCGCGTGATTCCAAAGCCGGCGCTTGCGGTTCGGTATTCAATTTGGTACAGGATCCGCGCCTGAATCATCAGGTGGAAGTTGTCGGCGGAGTCAAGGATTTCGAGTGTGCTGCGCTGATCACCGAGTTTTTCGAGAGCATCCGCGAAAAGCGCAGAAAAAGCGATCATGAGCAAAATTGACGCACGCGCCGTTCAGGGTGTGATTGCCCGCAAGGGTATCAATATCTGTGTGGGAATTCCGGCGGCGTTTATGGTCATCGCCTTGGTTGCGCGCGCGAAGCTGGAATTTCTGGCGACACCCGCAACAAGTGCCGAGAACCTGCGGATTGGCGGTTATTTTCTGATTGGTCTGGCGGCAATGATGTTGGGTGGAGCAATGTTATGGAAACGTCACATATTGAGGTCCGAGCAACTCAAGGTTGCGATTCGCACTTACCCGGCCAAATTCGCCGAAATCCTCGCCGATGAGCTATATCCGGCATTCATCGTGGCCGCGATACCTGCCGGGATTGGATTAATTTTCTATTTTCTCGGCGGCGACCTTGACACTTATGTACTCATTTCCGTATTTTGTCCGGCTGGCTTGATGATACTTAAGCCGAGGGAATCGGAAATCGAGCAGTTGGAGAGTGAACTCCCGGTGAGCGAGGATTAACAGATGAATCCGGATGAGATCACGGGTCTTGAGACAAAGCTGAAGCTGATTGGTTTTCTGATGTGTGTGGCAGTGCCGGTGGTGCTTCTGATAGTTATCTTGACGGTGTTGGCTCCGGGTGAGACAAATCAGGCGCCCAACACCGGCGATATGGAACTCTTCATCTGGATACTCTCGGCGATGGCCATTGCCGAACCGGTGATTGGATTTGTGATGCGAAAGCGCCTGCTGAATGTCGATGCATTAGCCGACCGAAGCAGCCACGGTGAAGTGTCACAGGGCATATTCGCAGGCCACATGGTTGGTTATGCGTTTGCGGTGTCGCCGGCGGTGTTCGGGTTGGTGATCTTCCTGGTGACGCACAATTCGATTCTCGCAGGCGTCCTGATTTGCATTTCGCCAATTGCGTACTTGTTCTTCCGGCCGACCGAAGGGACAGTTCGCGAGTTGGCACAAGCGACAGAAGCCAAGCTGGCGACGCGGCGATAGATTAGCCCCCTGCGGGCAATTGTTCTTTGAAGATTTTGGAGAGGTGGCTGAGTGGTCGATAGCGGCGGTCTCGAAAACCGTTATACCCGCGAGGGTATCCAGGGTTCGAATCCCTGCCTCTCCGAGATTAATGTTCTAACCGCGTAAGATTGTGACAATCAATCAACTATCGACCATTTGTTCTCCATTAATCATAATTCTCTAACGATCATGTTTTGACGTGTTCGAGGTGCGGATTTTAGCCGTACGTGGCTGTCTGCGTCGCCGCAGCCTTTGGGTTATGCGCTTCTATTAGCATCCCTAGCAAGTTACAACACTGGCACAGTCTTGCACATTTCAATTTGACCGTGCTGCCTCGTTTTGTCCCGTATTTCGGGTTTGTTATGTTAGACAGGTGTCGAATGACAGTGTCTGTCAAACGTAGACTTGAACAATACGAACTGTCGGACTCAACACTCTTCTATTTCCCCAGCGGGACAGACCCAAGACCCAAACAATCTACACTGCGCGAATCTTAACTCAAGCACCTCTCGTGTCACAGATTGCTGACGGAGAACAGATAACTTAACGTGGACAAGAGTGGTGTCGTTTCGATGTGGGACGAGTTACTCCAAGCATGGCCGCCGGATCGAATTACAGAGTCGTAAAAGAAGAATTGCAGTGCGAATTCCTAAGAAAATGGACGCGTTAGCTTAAGTTCCACGTCACCCAACCGATTCACTCCAATAGTCCATGCGCGGGTGACTGCGAGAACCTCGCCATTTGCGAGAAGCGCACTTTTGTCGTAACTCGCCCCGAGCTTCCACAGTTGAATTGCAGGATCGTCCGTGGTCGCCGCAGGGAAATGAATTTTTGAGGAAGGAGCCTCTTAATCGTATGATGCACAATTTCACATTCACAGCCTGGACGTGCCGCTGTCCGGGCGATTCGGGAGCTGGTCGCGGTAAATGGAGAGAGACGTTTGTCCGAGAGGTCGGGCTAATCGTGACCCTATGTTTGATGGTTATGATCACGAGTTTCAACCCTGTGTCAGCCGAAAGTCCGGTGGGAAATGACGAAGCTACGCTTGATCTAACCGAAATGAGTCTTGAGGACTTGATGAACGTTGAGGTTTCCTCGGTGTCAAAGAAAGCGGAACCGATCTCGGAAGCGGCCGCCGCGATCTATGTTGTAACTGCCGAAGATATACGGAAGTCGGGCGCCTTGACGATACCGGACGCACTACGGATGGTGCCGGGCGTACAGGTAGCATACATTGACGCAAACAAGTGGGCCGTGACGGCACGCGGGTTCAATGGGAGTTTTGCCAACAAGCTGCTGGTCCTGGTTGACGGCCGGTCAGTGTACACACCTTTGTACTCCGGGGTCTACTGGAATGTTCAGGATGTGTTACTTGAAGATATTGATCGCATCGAG
>CAUJJY010000183.1 GCA_963205155.1 Candidatus Zixiibacteriota bacterium
CGTCCATTTGCGGCATCATGATGTCGAGAAAGATCATGTCGGGCTTAAAAGTCTTTGCCCGCTCAAGACCCATAATCGCGGAGTTTTCAGCTACGACGGTATGACCGGCATTGCTAAGAAACGCCTCGAGAATGTCAGTGATCTCGGGTTCATCATCGACGACAAGAATCTTTGCTTTTCTTAAGGCCATATCCGCACATCCAATTTGAAAACGGTTCCCTTAAGTTATCGGAACAGAAGTCACGTTCTTTAGCCCATTTTGGTGCTGGAAGTGAGGTCTATGTGCTCTTTGAAGCTGGAACGGCGGAAATCTTACTTGAAGTAGAACTCTTCTTTTCGGTCGGAAACCATGTCGTTCAAAGCATTTACGGACTTATCCCGAGCGCGGAGCGGTTCTATTTCCACAATCACAATTGCATCCTCCTCGACTCCGGCACGCGCCAAGACCTCCCCGCGTGAGGATGTTATCTGGCTCCGTCCGGTGAACCGAATTTCTTCCTCGTCCTGCCGGTCGGCGCCCCAACGATTGCAGGTAATCGCAAATACCCCGTTTTCCAGGCATCTTGTCACCATCGCGTCCTGGCAGCTTGGCAGCACCAGATTCGATGGATGACAAATAATATCCGCCCCCTTCAGCATTAACGTTCTGGCTGATTCCGGAAAGCGCCAGTCAAAACAAATCATCAACCCGATTCGAGTTCCGCGAAACTCGTGTATCGAAAACCCCGAGTCTCCCGGGTCAAACCAGTGTTTCTCCAGATTGAATAAATGCGTTTTTCGATAAAGGTGACACTTTCCGTCTGGCAAAACAAGTGCTGCCGAATTGTAGACCTTGTCACGGCTCAATTCCGGAAATCCAAACACTACCGCGCCGTCATGACGCTTGGATATCCCCTTCACAAACTCGAAGCTCTTGCCCGTTTCAAAACTCTCCGCTAACCGGAATGTCGCTTCACGTGAGGGCATATAATATCCGGAGAAACAGAGTTCCGGGAGCACCAGAAGATCAAACTGCGCATCACCGATAAGATCAGAAACACGCTGACGATTCGCCTCCGGCTCACCGAAGGCAACATTGTATTGAAGAAATCCTACTCGCATAATCGCTTGGTTGAACAATTGGAAAGTATCATATTCGCATTGTGAAGACAAACGAAAAATTAGAGTGGGTTAGGCGATGATGCGCCGTCGCATTGTCCTTACGCTGACAGTCTTGGTCGGCGTGATCATTCTCATTCTCGCCTACTCCGGCATTCAATCCAGTCGCGACAATATGTTGCAGTTGATCGCTCAAAACGGCGAGTCAATGATGCAGGCGCTCGTGACTTCCGCCGGAAATAATCTGGCGGCTTCGGCAATCGTCGAAGAATCAAGCGCACAGCGCTTGGTCGAAATCGGCAATCTGCTCGGCCGTCTTCTCGATAGCAATCCCCAGCTGGTAGATACACTCGAGTATTGGGAGCGGCGATATCAACTCGCCCGCATCGATTTGATTGCCGCCGATTCGCTCGTGGTCGCATCGTCATGGAGCGAGTACGTCGGCAAAACCATCGAGTTCTCCCCCGAACGCATGGCTGTTCTTGATTCAGTATTTTCCAACCGTAAAACTACGGCTATCTCGGTTCCCCGGCCCTCGGCTTTGCCACAAGATAATCTCGCCTACCTCGCCACTGCTACTCGACGCGGCATCCTCCTTTTAGAGGCGCCCGTACGTAAGTTGACTGACTTCCAGGAATCGCTGGGTATCGGCTATGTCATTCGCCAGTTAGGAGGGCAAGACGCTATTAGTTATGCCATCCTTCAAACCGACTCCGGCATCGTCCTCGCATCTCGTGCCATCTCGCCGGTCATTGCGATTCAGGACGATCCCTTCCTCGTGAGTGCCCTTGGACATGAACAGACAGTCAATCGCTTGTATGAATTCGAAGACGAGCAGGTTCTGGAAGTCGTCCGCTCATTCAAGAGCGACGTAATGCCATCAGGATTGTTTCGCATCGGCATGTCTCTCAATGTTTATCACCAGCTCTACATCGACTCGCTCAAGCAGTTGGGCATTCTCTCATTGGTGCTTTTCGCGCTCGGAATTGTGGGTGCTTACGCCACGACCTCGATCAAGAAACTCCAGGTCACCGAAGGCAGTCTCGAACAATTGAAATCGATGACCGACGAAATCGTCCAGTCCCTTGAAGCCGCAGTCGTTGCAACCGACAAATCTGGTCGTTTGATTATCTTCAATCCCCTGGCGGAAAGAATTTTCGCCCGTTCTTCGCGCGCCGTATTGGGCACGCAATATGACGATGTCTTCACGGACGATGAGCTATCCCTTAAGCGCACCCGCATTCAGCCGGCACAGGTATTCCGTGGAGAGGTAGTTCTTAACCTACCAGATTCTCAACGTCTGCACTTGCTGATTTCGACCTCTCCGTTGTTCGATCGGGCCGGCTCGGTTAACGGCGGTGTCTCGCTCGTCTATGATCTGACGGAAATGAAACGCTTGGAGGCAAACGCTCGCGCCGCCGAACGGCTGTCGGAATTGGGCACTTTGGCGGCCGGCGTCGCACACGAAATCCGCAATCCGCTCAATTCCATCGCTATTGCCGCCCAACGCCTGCAGTTGGAGTTTGCTCCGGCCGGCAATGCCGACGAGTACCGGGCTTTTCTCCAGACCATCAGGGAAGAAATCGAACGACTCAATGCCATTATCAAGGATTTCCTAGCACTCGCCCGCGGCGGCCAACTTACCAAAGTTTTAGTTGAGTTAAAGCCTTACTTGAACGAGATTGTCTCATTGGCGCGTTTGGAGACCGATAAGCGCGGCGTCGCCATCAATTTCGACATCGAGTCCGGCTTGGCCGCCGAGATAGACAAAAACGAAATGAAGAAAGTTTTCGTCAATCTCATCCAGAATGCGCTGCAGGCTATCGCTGATGATGGCGATATAACAATTAAGGCACATAAAGTCCCCTCTGGACATGTGCAGATCGACATTCAAAATTCCGGCACACCGATTCCCCTGGAGGATCGCAACCGGATTTTTCAACCGTATTTTACGACCCGCCCGGACGGAACCGGCTTGGGTCTGGCAATTTGCCGTCGGATCATAGCTGATCACGGCGGAACTATGGAACTACTTGAGGGTGAGCCGACGACTTTTCGTATCGTGTTGTAGGAGGCATGGATGCTGACCAAGATATGGCAATTAAAGGGTGTGTTCGTTCTGTTGGGCCTCTTCGTTGCCTTCGCGGCCTGTGTGAAAGAAAAAGATCCGAATCTTGACCGCAATCAAATCCGCGACGCGCTGGGCGCCATCACAACTGCCATAAACAGCGGTGACCTCGGCACGTTGAATAAGTACTTCGTCCAACCGACTCCTGAAGGTGCCGGGCCTAATCGGCTCATCTCGCTTCTCACCGCGAGCGACTCAACCTTTGCCATGCATAATCGAAAGTTCAGCATCGACGGAGAATCGGCTACTGTCAGTTTCACTCCCACCGCCGACCCTGCCGATTCCAATTTCTCATATCTCTATCTGGTCAATGACGGCGGTTGGAAGATCAAGCGCTTCGAAATCAAATAGTCGATTAGAACTTAAGTCCGACTCTCGCGACAAAATCGTTCGTGTCGTAGTCCGAGATCTGCCACGTAAAATACACTCCAAAGTTCAGTACCGACAAGAATGGCGTTAGATTGCCGAGACTAAACCCAACCTCACTATAAGGCTTTCTCGCTTCGAAGTATCCACGCCCATCATCTTGCGGGTCATTATTTTCGAAACTCGCCCACAGTGCGCCTCCGTGCACGCCCAGCGTGAACGGAATCGATTTAATCAGCGGTATTCCGCTCTTCTTAAACAAATACTGTCCGAACTCGTGGTTTACATAGAAGTAAGCCGCGCGATCACCGGCGACTCGGTCGTCTGAAAGTGTCATAAACGCAGCATTTTCGCCCGCCACAACACCGGCATAATCGACAATTTGATAATGTGCCTGTGTGGGAAGTGTTCGCGTCGAAGAACCGGCAAATAGATTTATGTGCGTGTTTCCCAGTCCCAGCGTGCGCTGGCGGCGATACAACGAGACATAATATCGCCGGTAATCAAAATCGCTCGACAATAAATCTGGTGAACTCAATTCGGCCGTGAGCTTAAGTGTCGTGTATTGCGGCGACGAAATACGTTGATCCCGACCCTTATTCCGCCACAGCTTGCGCGAATCAAACTCCAGACTGCCGGTCAACAGGCGCAACTTGCCCTCCTCAATCGACGGATTAATCAGATACTCATCGTCACGATTGAAATAGCTGAAGTCCGTGGCATTCGACAGCGACCTCTGCGTGTAGTCACTCACTTTGCTCGTCAGCTTGAAATGCTGAATCGGAACTAACTCCAACGAAACACTTCCCCCGCGTTGATAAAAATACGATACCGGATCATACTTAAAGAACAGACTCTCAAAAGTCGAATTGTAATGTCCTTGATTGAGTGTCTCACGTTGTGCAACTTCACGCCGGTATTCGCCTTTGACCGCCAGCCTCTGCCGACCCGGGAATTGATACCGCAATCCAAGTTTGTATTGATAAAGTTTCGCATCGATGGCGTAGCCCGACTTAACATCCAATTGCAATCCCCGGCGTTCTGCTCCGATTGCCCCGCCAAACCCGACATACGGACCTTCAACTCTATTGAATCTGAACCAATCATAGGCGCCCACCGTCAATAGCGCTGCTGCTCCAACTCCCACTTTCAGCAACTGCTTGTGCAGCGGCTTCGGCGCGCGCTGGATCGAATCAAGTCGGGCATAACCGCGCAGTTCCTGCAACGATAGCGGAATACTCTGGCGTAATGCCCAACTGGTTGAATCAAACTTGTCTGCCGTCTCGGCCACCTCAAAAGCATATTCGTCAAAGGTACCCTCGTCGTGACCGGTCTCAAACGAATAGTCATAGATCGAAGCCGCCAGGTCGATGCCGATCCTGTCCGGCACCCCCGGAAATTTGATCTCGATATCAGCCGTGAAGCGAAGTTCCACCGGCATCCAGTACAGATTCTCGAATTGTGCAACATGCTGGTGGTAGCGCAGGTTCTTCACAAAAGGTATCCGCACGCCTTCGTTAAATCCGAAATCAACATCAACAACATCATAGGTCGAATCGGCAATCAGAAGATTCCCTTCGACCAGCGCATCCGCCTGATTCTTCGGTTCAACCTCGAGCTTGTATATTTTGCGGCTATCAATGTATGTCGAATCGAGCAGATAATAGTTGTAGTAGTCAAGTGCATCCTCTGCGACCGGTGACACGACGGAATAACTCCCGATGTCGATCCGGTTCTTATTGAAATTCAACAGCTCGCCAATCGAAACCAAATTGTCAGTCGCGCTCATGTTCGCTGATTGCCGCCGTGCCGTAATGATTTCCTTGTATTTGTCCGGACGTTCCCAAAATGACTGCGCTTGCGTCTCCGTGATAGCCATGACCTTGGAACTGTCTCCCTTGCTAAGGTCGCGCACCACCATTTTCGTGTAGGAATTGTATCTGTAATCCCCAAGCCGATCGAGAATCTCCTTCTTGCGCTTGATCGCTTCAATAATGATCAATTGTGCCGGATCAAACTGGCGATCATAAACGATCACAGTCTGCCCCAACACAACAGTGCTCAACAGCGATATCTCCCGCGTTACAACTTGGTCGGCGACGACCACCGTATCCAATGCCGTGTAGTACCCGATATGGCTGACTTTAAGAACCTGCGTTCCGGCACCGCAGACGATGCGAAACCTGCCGTCATCGTTGGCTGAAGTCGCCTTGCCGGTACCCACGACTTGAATAGTCGCATAAGGCAGTGCTTGCCCCGTCTCTCGGTCAAAGACCCTTCCTTCGACCGCAGCAGCCAACGCACCCTCGCAAAATGTCAACAGACTGACAATTAATGCAGCAGCAAAAAACAAAACCCGATTCAACACGATTCTCCCACTTAAACAGTCACAGCTACCTTTACTTCAGCAATTGCCATACCAAACCAATTTTCCAGTGAAAATCCAAAAATTCTCATATGTGATAATACGATTTTGCACACGGATGTTACATTTGAATGTGGAGTTCGACACAATTTTGTGCGAATTCGCCTCTCTCATGTTAGACCTTGCTGTGACGCTCCTTTGTTGCGTATCTTAGCGCCATGCCATTTTACGGAGACGACATCGTTGAGCGCGTCCGCGAAGCCTCTGACATCGTTGATGTCATATCAGCTTATCTTCCCCTCAAACGCAAAGGACGCAATTACTGGGCACGCTGCCCCTTTCACCAGGAGAAAACCGCCTCCTTCTCGGTCTCACCAGACAAACAGATCTTTCATTGTTTCGGTTGCCACAAGGGTGGCAACGTTTTTTCATTCATAATCGAATACGAAAAGCTCCCTTTCCCCGATGCACTGAAACTCCTCGCCGCTCGTGCCAACGTCCAGCTTCCCGAAAAAGGTGAAGTTCGCGAAACCCGCGAATTCGACCAGATCTACTGGGCTCATGAAGTCGCCATGAAGTTTTTTCAGGAACACCTGCTCGAGTCACGCAAATCACTTGAGTACTTAAAATCGAGAAAACTCACCGACGCTACCATCGAAAAATTCAAGATTGGCTATGCACCCGACTCGTGGGACGCATTTCTAAACTATGCCAAACAGAAATCGCTCTCTGAATCCGACCTGGAAAAGTCCGGACTTGCCATCAAGAAAGAGAATGGCGGCTACTACGACCGCTTTCGCGACCGACTCACATTTACCATCTTCAATACCGCGCAGAAACCGATTGCCTTCGGTGCCCGGACCTTCGACCCGAAGGAGCAAGCCAAGTACATCAACTCGCCGGAAACACCCCTTTACCATAAGGCGTCAATTCTCTACGGATTGTCGCATTCGCGCGGTGACATCCGCCGCGCCGAGGAAGCTATCGTCGTCGAAGGTTACTTCGACTTCTTGTCTCTCTACCAGCAAGGTATCACCAATGTCGTCGCCAGTTCCGGTACCGCCTTCACACCCGAGCAGGCGCGCCTTCTGGGCAGGTCTGCCTCAAGCGTCGTCCTGATGTTCGATGCCGACTCGGCCGGCCAACAGGCCGCAATTCGCTCGGTTGACTATCTTTTCGAAGCCGGTCTGGATGTCAAAGTCGTCAAGCTGCCCTCCGGCGAAGACCCTGATTCTATCGCACGCAAAGGCGGCAAAGCTGCAATCGATGAACAATTGTCAAAAGCCAAATCGTATGTTGAATACACCATCTCGACACTCCCCGACCGCTTTGAGAAATTGAGCCTGAACGACAAGGATCGCGCCATCAAACGCCTTGCAACTCTGGCCGGCCGCATCGAGGACGAAATCCGCCGCGAACTCTTCCTGCAAGAGATCTCCCAATGGTACAATATCGGCATCGACCTGGTGCGCCGGGGCGTTCGCATCGAAGAGCGCCGCCCTTCAATGACGGCGCGCGAGTCCACCGGCTCTCCTCTCGATCGCGATTTCGTTGCATTGCTTCTTCAGCGCAGTGAGTTTGTCCAATCCGCTGCAGAAAAGGTCGCGCCGACTGATTTCGAGGATGAAGCACTATCGGACATCTACAGCCTGATTCTCCTGCTTCACGAGGACGAACAACCGCTAAGTCCTTCGCAATTGATTGACAAGGTTGCCGAAACGACCAAGAAGGAGTTGATTGCAGCGCTTGCCGCCAAGGATTTCCAGAATACCGACTTAAGTCAAGTCTATACCGACTTGGTAGTCGCATTTCATCGGCGGCATCACACCAAGCGTATGACGGAATTGAAGAGGCTCTTGAAGGAAGCTGAATTGGAGAACGATGAAGATCGAATCAATTTTTACATGAATGAAATCAAGCTGCTTCGCCAGGAACTCTGAGCGGTCGATCAAGATTTAAGCTTCACCACCGTCCCGCCCCAACTTCCTTCGTTCCATTCCCCCAATTGAAACGACTCGACCATCTTGTTTTTGGCCAAGTACTCGCGCACAAAACGCCGCAGTGCACCGGTGCCTTTGCCATGCACGATTCGAACATAAGGTACATGCGTCAGAGCGATCTCATCGAAATACTTGTCGAGTCGATCGCGTGCTTCTTCGACCGTCAACCCACGCAATGACAGCTCAACCTCTACGTTGTCCTTGTACGGCTGGTAGTTCACCCCCTGTGGTATTTCCGGCCGGGCCTCGCCCGTTTTTAATTTGCGCAAATCCCGCAGTTCCATCGTGTACACAATCTTGCCGACACGGACCTTTCCCCGCTTGCCATCCGGGAAAATCTCCAACAATTCGCCGTCCGTGCGCAGTCGCTCGACAAACACCGCCTCGCCTTCGGTCGGTGGCTCACCATCGTACTCCCGCCTCGGCTGCAACTTTTCAGTCTTCTCCGCCAATTCAGTCCGGAGTTCTTCAATCGTCTTGCGCACGCGCTTGACATCGGATTTCGTCACCTGTGGCTCGCGCATCTCCTGCATCAACTCGTCAATCTTCTTCCGCGTTTCTTCCACGAGTTTATTGGCATCATCCAATCCCTCGCGCAGAAGTTGCTTCTCCCGCTCGTTGAGTTTCGCCTGTTGCTGTTGGCGCGCCGTCTCTAGTTCCTCCGCCTTCGCGAGCCGCACCCGCAACTGCTCGCGCTCTGCATCTGTCGCCATCAATTCCTGTTCAAGCCGCGAGATCAGATCTGATAGCGATCGCTCCTGCGTTCCAACCAACTCCTGCGCCCGCGACAGTATCTCGGCCGGCATCCCCAGTCGTGAAGCTACTTCCAAGGCATAGCTTGATCCCGGCAGGCCAGTGCGGAATCGATAGGTCGGCTGAAATGTCTCGCGGTTGAACTCCATCGAGGCGTTTTCCACTTGCTTGTTGGTCTCCGCAATCGCCTTAAGCGCCGAATAGTGCGTCGTTACCACACACTTCGCGCCGGCCGCCGCAACGAACTCGATTACCGATTCACCCAATGCCGCACCCTCTTTGGGATCAGTCCCTACCCCCAGCTCGTCAAACAGCAGTAAACTATCTTGATCGCACTGCCTGATCGCATGCGTAATGCGCGCTATGTGCGAAGAATAAGTCGACAACGACAATTCAATCGACTGTTCGTCGCCGATATCGGCATAGATCTTCTTAAAGATTCCAACCTGTGACTTTTCGTCTACCGGACTCAACAATC
>CAUJJY010000184.1 GCA_963205155.1 Candidatus Zixiibacteriota bacterium
TGACGGCAGAGCAGCTTGATGAGATGCTTGATATCAATATCAACGGCGTGTTCTATCCAACGACGGCGGCAGTTGCCCCGATGAAGAGACAAAGGTCAGGCAATATCATCAATATCGCCTCGACCGCTGGGCAACGCGGCGAGGCATTTCATTCTCACTATGCAGCATCTAAAGGCGCCATAATAAGTCTCACCAAGTCCCTCGCGCCGGAATTAGCGCCACATAATATTCGTGTCAACTGCGTTGCACCCGGCTGGGTGGATACGGACATGAGTCACGAGGAACTGGTAGCACCGGATGCAGAGCGTCATCTAAGGCTCATCCCCCTGGGCCGTGCCGGCACTGCTGAAGAAATCGCCGGACCCATCTTGTTTCTCGCATCAAATTTGTCCACATTTATCACCGGGGAAGTCCTTAATGTCAATGGTGGCGCAGTTTTGTGTGGCTAAAGACTTCCGATTAACATATATTCCCGCCCAATTGATTCATGAAATTGGCCGGTGGTGTGCGACAAGTGATTGTCTTGGCTCCGGATCGATTTGTGTCGAGTGAAAGTAGTATCGATGATAAGAATAATGGTTAACTCAATTAATCAGGAAGGAGCGTCATGAGCGTCACGCCAACACACTTAATTACCATACTGAAAAGAGGTAATGATCTATGAGCAAGTGTGAAAAAGCTCGGTTCAGTCTCAAGTCAATCGTGAATCGAATCGTATTGCTGACCGCGATCATGATCGGAATTGCGCCCCAGGCCTTCGGAAGCGAAGCCGACATCGTCGTTCCAGATCTCGGTATTCAGTCTTTCTTTGGAATGAGCGGTTACACATTGCTCATGATCGGAATTGTAGTTTGTTTTCTCGGAATGCTCTTTGGCTGGTTTGCTTTTGCAAGATTGAAGGGTCTACCAGTTCATAAGTCGATGGCCGAAATCTCCGAGCTCATCTACGAAACGTGCAAAACTTATCTGCTAACTCAAGGGCGTTTCATTCTCATCTTGTGGGCTTTCATTGCCGTAATCATGGTGGTGTACTTCGGCTGGTTGCGACCAGTTGGGGCGGCGAACTTAGTTATTATTATCTTGTTCAGTCTCGTCGGTATCGCCGGCAGCTATGTCGTCGCGTGGTTCGGAATCCGAATCAACACCTTCGCTAACTCGAGAACTGCCTTCGCTTCGCTCACAGGAAAAGCATTCCCGACCTACGCCATTCCGCTTCGTGCCGGTATTAGCGTTGGAACCTTGCTCATCTCCATCGAGCTGATCATCATGTTGGCGATTCTCTTGTGGGTACCGGGCAATTTAGCTGGCTATTGCTTCATCGGCTTCGCAATTGGCGAGTCTTTGGGAGCGGCTGCTCTTCGTATTGCCGGTGGTATCTTTACCAAGATCGCAGATATCGGGTCAGACTTGATGAAGATCGTGTTCAACATCAAGGAAGATGACGCGCGTAATCCAGGTGTCATTGCCGATTGCACGGGCGACAATGCCGGAGATTCGGTCGGCCCGACGGCGGACGGATTCGAAACGTACGGTGTTACGGGCGTGGCGTTGATTACGTTCATCCTCCTTGCTGTGCTTGAACCAAGCTATCAGGTCCAGTTGCTGGTGTGGATATTTGTGATGCGCGTGATGATGATTGTCACCAGTATAGCTTCATACTGGATCAACGACATAGTCGCCAAAGCAAGATTTGCCGATCTTCCTCGCTTCAATTTCGAAACTCCGCTCACGACTCTGGTCTGGATCACTTCGATTCTGTCGATCGTGATGACCTACCTGATTTCGTACTTGATGTTACCAGGTCTTGGCGATGGCACACTTTGGTGGAAGCTGGCATCGATCATCTCCTGTGGGACTTTGGCGGGCGCAGTAATCCCAGAGTTAGTCAAAATTTTCACGTCCACCGGTTCCCGCCATGTCAAAGAAGTGGTTACAGCTTCCCGCGAAGGCGGAGCCTCACTCAATATTCTTTCCGGTTTAGTTGCCGGAAATTTCAGCGCCTACTGGATGGGTCTGACAATTGTCGCCCTGATGGCGATTGCCTGGGGATTCAGTACAATGGGGGTTGGCGAGATCATGGCCGCTGCACCGGTGTTCGCCTTCGGCTTGGTCGCCTTCGGTTTCCTTGGCATGGGTCCAGTGACAATTGCCGTCGACTCATACGGACCGGTCACTGACAATGCGCAGTCGGTCTATGAGCTGTCAACAATCGAAACCTTGCCGGGAATCAAGGATGAAATCAAACGAGACTTTGGTTTCACGCCTAATTTCGAAACGGCTAAATTGTGCCTGGAAGAGAACGATGGCGCCGGTAATACATTTAAGGCAACAGCCAAGCCCGTGCTGATCGGCACGGCGGTAGTCGGTGCGACCACGCTCATTTTCTCCATCCTGTTGCTGCTCTCGCAGCGGTTGGGAGGCGAGGTTCATGGTGAGCGTACATTACAGGGCATCACCGATATGTTAAACGCCGCCGGATCCTATTTCTCACTTTTGAATGCGCCGTTCCTTCTGGGGCTGATCTCCGGCGGAGCGGTAATCTATTGGTTCACCGGCGCGTCAATTCAGGCCGTGTCAACCGGCGCTTACCGGGCAGTGGAGTATATTAAGGCGAACATTCGCCTCGATTCCAGTGCTCAAAAGGCATCAGTCAAAGACAGCAAAAAAGTAGTGGAGATTTGTACGCAGTA
Source organism: Candidatus Zixiibacteriota bacterium (assembly GCA_963205155.1). Lineage (GTDB taxonomy): Bacteria > Zixibacteria > MSB-5A5 > CAIYYT01 > CAIYYT01 > JADJGC01. The sequence continues at coordinate 2,691 of CAUJJY010000184.1, forward strand.
CGCCCAGAAGGGTATGTTCAATATTTTCATTACCGTGTTCTTTACGACTCTGGCATTTGCCTGCGTCAATGAGTATTTCT
>CAUJJY010000185.1 GCA_963205155.1 Candidatus Zixiibacteriota bacterium
CCGGCAGCTGTGCCGTTCGTATGCGACGGGGCCCGGATATGCTCTTTTGCTTCACGATTGTTGCGCATTGGTTCAGCTACGGCTCGATCCGGCAAAAGCGCCTATTTGCATTGCGAGACTTCACTTGTTCATAGCCACACTGGTCAACAATTAACCGATCTCGACATGTTTGAACTCGCGTCATCGCGTATAACTATTATGCAGCGAGTCTGGGGTGCAGATGAACAATTTCTTCAAGTTCATAGGGAATTTTATGAACAAAGATTGTGGGAAGAACGTTTCCTGCGGCTAGGCGGGCTGTTGCTGCGTGGTCGAACTGCCGAAGCCCGCGACGAGATAGCGGGGATGAAGAACGTCCCGCTGGCCTATTCTCTTCTGGCCAAACTCCCCGGTTGGCTGACAAAAGGACTCCTCGACGTTCGCCGGACCATAAAGAGATCATTCCAGCGCCAATCTTGATTCCCGCCATCGGGATTTTGTCGATAATTAGACTATCGATACGTGATAATCGCGCAAGGCAGGACGGCGCGCGAATGGTGATTTGGTCAAAATACCCGATTCACTCTCCGAATCACAGCGCACCGGTGAATTGAAACGAGTTCATTCTTAGGAAGAGCGGCAACATTTCCATGACCAGGATCCGGTCTATCGATATTGTTCGAGGCAGCGCCATGTTTCTGGTTATTCTGGCGCACGTATCCGGACTGTGCGACTCCAACAAGCTGGGTCAGTCATTCAATGCCTACCTTGGGTTAGTTACGCAGGGCGCATCGGTCGCATTTATGTTTTGTTCAGGCATGATTGCGACTTATCTGATGCAGTTCAGCAGTGATTGGCCGCGCGTGCGGCTTAAAATGCTCAAACGCGGGCTCTTTCTAATTTTTGTAGTTCATCCCGTGCTTTCGCTTGTGACCTATGGATATTTCGAAAACCATCAGGGATTATGGCATAATTTGACCCATGTCTATCAAATCACGGACACTATCGGTCTGTGCCTGATCGTGGCACCAACGGTGATTCGGGCAACCAGTCACTCGGCGAGATTGTTTATCATCATCTCACTGTTGATTTTCGCTGTCCTTGGGCGAATTTGGTGGATACCTGACAACGTGATCCCCTCATTGGCCAAAGTGGCATTAGTCGGCGCCGATCCGGGAGGAAATTCAATCATCAGCGTTGGCTGGCCCATTGTACCGTGGCTGGCGATTTACCTGTCGGGATCGTTTGCAGGCGATATGTATACTAAGATAAGAACTGGCATGTTAGCGTATTCCGAAGCATCAAAGAGGGCATGGAACAAGGCAATTCTGCTTGCAGCTTCCGGTATCGCGCTGTCAATATCATACGTCATTCTAAAGCGCACTGACCCCTTTGGATGGGATGAGAGACTGTTCTTGATAATCTATCCAACCCGGACGACGGCTTTGTTGCCTTGCTATCTCGCCCTCGTTTACGCCTTTATGGCGTACTTGGCGAAACATGTTGACGGGAAAGCCAGATACAATGTTGTGTATTGGGGATTGTCGCTATTGGGAAGAACCTCGCTGTTCACCTTTGTAACTCAATTCATTATCGTCTGGACGATTCCGGCACTACTGGGATATAAGGGAACCCTCGGATATTTGGGATTTGTGACAATGTTTAGCGTCGGATTATTGGTTTCCGTAGCCATCGCATACCCGTACGGCAGGTTTCGCGGTCGCGTTGCGGCGAATGAATATCAACTATATGTTCGCGGCCAGAATGGTTGATGGTCCTCGGACTCTGCGCTTCACGAATGCCTATCTACCACACTATCGAGTAATCGCGCAAAGACCTTTGTCAACTCGCGTTTGTGAAGCGGCGCCAGATCACCCAGCGTCTTTGACTGATCACGTTTCCCAAAGGCAAGTCTGTCGAAAATCCGCTTAATACAGGATCTGACGGCATCATTATCATCGGGGGCTGCGATTGAGACGTTTTCGAAGTTCTTAAGAAAGTTCGCGGTTGCGCCGGGCGCGGCTAGGGCGATAATCTCGTTGCCCGTGGCCAAATATTCGAAGGTCTTGGCTGGTATCTGGACGGGGCTCTTCTCCGATTGCAGCAGGACGAGCACATCGGCATCGGCGATCAGCTTTAGGTACTCACTGCGTTGAACCAGAGGACGGAAGGTTATCACATCGGTGAGGTTCTGCTCGTCTATAATTGCTCGCAACCTTGCGGGGTCGATTTCGACCTGCCCATAGAAGTCCACAACGATTTGTTCTTTGCGAAGAAACCCCGCCTTAACGAGTTCACCAAGGGCGATGACAAATTGCCTCGGGTCGCGACCTTCGTAGAGTGTGCCGGCATAGAGAAAATGAATTGGCCGTCCAGCCGCAACCTGCTTTGAGACGACGGGAGGGAAATCCTCGGCATCAAATCCGTTCAGAATCGAAAAACACTTGCTCTCCAAATATGGGTAATGAATCTCCTTTAGCATGTCGCGATATTCCGGTGTATTGGCGATCACAAGCGCGGAGCGGCGATTGACAATTTTCTCGATCCAGCGATTGATCCGCTTCTCGATACGCTTGGTAGCCTTGGTTGGATTCTGTAACGTCACTAACGGATCGCGATAATCGGATACCAGAGGCTTTCGAGTGATGAGGCTCGTCAGCAGTCCGATCCAGTGTCCCGTGCGTGGCGGACCTGATGTGTAGATAATATCAATCTTCTCTCGATGTACGGTTCTGATTGCCCTCCAGGTTCCGGGAAACAGCCAGCCAATCTGATAATCCGGAGTCCAGAAAATTAATCGCAGCACGCGTTTCCAAAGTGACTCGCGCCCGCCGGCTTGAAAGTTCGCGACACTCGGCTGGGCTAGAGAACTTGACGCCGGCTCATTGGATTTTGACGTCGGTGCTGAAAGCTTCTGCTTTAACCTGAAATAGATATCTCCTAACGTTAGCCATTTACCGGTACGGTAAACTGTGCACTCAAAAGGCAGAGTAGAAGAATCTGTTTTTTGGTAGTACTCTGTTCTGACTGTAAGAATCACAGCCTGCCAATTCGATTCCGGGAGATACTTTGCAAACTTGACACTTCGCACGGCGCCTACTTCGAGGTCGGGATGGAAGTAGTATGCGACCATTAGAACTTTCTTGGTCATACGGCGACTCCATGCATCGATTTGAAACAGCCAGGCTGTAATGTTAGTCGATTTCGATAGGCCGACAAAGGAGTGATCACAGCGACCCCGCCTGGAAGTCTCTCACAGCCGTAACTGGATTCTTGCAGAAGCGAAGCACCCAGTGTTTTTCTTCGGCAGTTAGGACACCCGTAAAATAAGCCAATATCGGGAACATAAGCACCGCCGCTGTATTCACGGCGACTGATAATGCGATGTTCGCGATATCGATATAGATGCCTAAAAACAGAATCAACGAGAACAAGACCCCAATTAGTGCGATCTTTCGCAGATCGTACGTGATGTGGTAAAGACGCTGCGCATAAAACACATCAATCGTCAGTCGAACAATATAAGCCGCGAAAGTCGCGATCGCTGCTCCCCATGCACCATACGAAGGAATGAGCAGAAAATTCATCAAGAGATTTATCGACATGGCGATCATCGTCGAATAGGCGCGGTACTTCGTTTTTCCAGCCAGAAGTATACCGGCGCCCGAAATGTAAAGTACGCCGTTGAGAACATAGGAGAGGCTGATTAGCGGCACATATTTGTAGGCGCTCCAATATGACTCATTTGCCATGATCCGCAGGGCATCTTTTGTCAGAAGCGAGAGGCCAAGGCAGATCGTCAAGGATAGCAACAAATAGTAAATCAGAACCTTTGCAAAAATCAGTTTTCCGTTGGGTTGCTTGCCATACTTGAACATCTCTGTGCCCCAGACCGACATAAAGGGGCCATTGACGAGAAAGGAGAGGATCATGCCAAAAGTATAGGCAAGGGAGTATACTCCAACCGTTGCCAAGTCCGTCATGTAGTTCAAGAAGTATCGGTCGGAGTAGGTGAGCATGAATGAAGAAATATCGGATACAATCAATGGCATCCCGAACTTGAGCATTTCCGTGTACTTGGACATGTCGAATTTGATGCCGACTTGCTTAAGCGTCGAGTAAGTCAAGTAGATAGCAAAAACGGCCGCCGAAATGACGTTGCTGTACAGAATGCTTTCAACGCCGAGGCCAAGGCCGACCAAGAACCAAATGTTCAAAGTCAATTGCAGGGTCAGTTTCAGCAGGCTGATGACGACAAAGCTGCCGCTCCGGAGTTTTATCCGGAGAAAAATCATTGGTAGCTCGATACCACTGGTGAAAAACATCGCGATAAACGTCAGGCGAAAATAGCCGGTATTGGCATCAGTCGAGAAGATCAACTCCGAAAGCTGTGGAGAGAGTAACAGGCAGGTGGCGGTGACGATACCCATTATTGTGATTGAACCGAGCAGGGAAGAACTGACTACGCTGCGCTTTGCCGGCTCCTCATCAAATTGCTGGTAAGTCCGGACGACTGCCGAAGCCATCCCTAGGCCGAAAAGGGTTGATACAACGTCAATCGTCAAGGAAAGCAATTGTAGAAGCCCATAATCCTCAGGAGTCAGATAATTCGTATAAATGGGAATCATCAGGAACGAGATTGCGCGTCCCAAAATGATACCGAGCATGTAAATAGAGCCGTGCCTGAAGATATTTTTTAGTTCTCTGTACATGTTAAATTAACTATCGGTCTATTCCAGCGGTCGAGTACTTGATTTCTGTGATTTCGAGTTCCAAAAAGCGCCGCATCATACAGCACTATTCTTTCAATTGCTAACGGAATTCTGGCTTCAATGCCGAAGAATAGTATATTATCGACGGAGGAAACGCAAATGCCCAGAAAACTGTTATGCATCGTCGGAACACGGCCGAATTTCGTAAAATCAGCACCGCTCATTCGCGAACTCAAGAAGAACCTGGACTCTTTCGATACCAAGCTCGTCCACACCGGACAACATTATGACGTAAATCTCTCCGAGTGGCTATTCAACGATTTGGGAATGCAGCCGCCGGATATTAGCCTTGGAGTCGGTTCAGGCTCGCATACGCAGCAAACTGCCAAGATTATGCTGGGACTTGAAGAGGCGATTACCAACGAGAAGGCCGACTTGGTTGTAGTTTTCGGCGACGTGAATTCAACTCTCGCTGCTGCAGTAGTCGCGGCAAAAATGGGCGTTAAGTTGGCTCACGTGGAGTCAGGACTGCGAAGTTTTGACCGTGCCATGCCGGAGGAAATCAACCGCATCGTAACGGATCACTTGTCAGACTATTTGTTTGTGACAGAAGAGTCGGGGATGCAAAATTTAAAGCGGGAAGGTATCGCACCGGAGAAAGTGTTTTTTACCGGAAACATCATGATTGACTCGCTGCTCTCCACAATGGATGTCGTGAAGAAGTCAGATGTCCTGAATAAGCTCGGTTTGCGTACGCGGGAGTATGCCTTGATGACATTGCACCGACCTTCCAATGTTGACGACAGTGGAACACTTACCGAAATACTCGGGACAATTGCGCAGGTTTCCAAGCGTATTCCGGTCGTGTTTCCGTGCCATCCGAGAACCAAGAACAACATCTCGCGTTTTGGTCTCGATCGCGTGCTCGATGGTTGCCAGATTATTATCACCGAGCCCTTGGGATATGTCGACTTTTGTCGATTGACCTACGAATCAAAGTTTGTGCTGACCGATTCCGGCGGTATTCAGGAAGAGACGACTTATTTGCAGATTCCTTGTATAACAATGCGAGAAAACACGGAGCGACCGATAACCGTGACAGTTGGTACAAACTTGATGACTGGAAATGACCGTACAGAGATTCTCAAAGCGATTGACGACATTCTCGTCGGAAAATCTAAGATAGGTGCAATACCGGAGCTCTGGGATGGACACACGGCCGAGCGCGTCGTGGCTATCTTGAAGAAAGGTTAATTGCATTACGCGGTCAGTCCGTTTTGCCAACAGTTGTCCGCTCAAGTTCGTTACATCACTGTGTCAACTTGAATCGCAAGTGGTGATAACGAAGAACGTAACTCCATTGTACATTTCCTGACGCACAATTTGCTTGTCAGAGTCATTTAAACTGCTCACCTTTTGACCAATTTCAAGAAACGCACAGGTCTGGAGCTGCCTGCGTGAATTGCGAGTTACTTCGTGCCAAGTAAGCTGTTTAGCGACAACATGATAGCAAATCCGGAAAACAGTGTTGACTGGTATGGGTCTTGCACATAGAACATTTGGTAAACTGCCGATTATAAGTAATAGTCGGCGAACTCCAGGGTGCTTAACAATCGAGATCGGGTTATGGGAACTAGGAGAATAATGTTAGTAAGACTTGTTCTGATCTTTGCGTTAGTCGCTTTAGCGACACCGCAAGATTCGTTCGCGAGGACATTCTATGTTCGTGCCTCCGGTAACAATTCCGCCAGTGGACTTACATGGGCCGAAGCTTGGGCTCACCCAAACAAGGCGCAATCAACAATGGTCGCCGGTGACATGCTGGTGATCGCTCCAGGCTCCTATGATACGGTTCAGTTCGTTCCTCCGGCAGCCGGTGGAGCCCTGACTTCCTATGTCTGCTCGACCTATGTTGTGAACGGCAGCGATGCCGGCCGAAACAACACCTTCATTCGCGGCGGACGGACCCAAGCACTGACTTGGACGAGTATTGGCGGAAACAAGTGGACAGCGACATTTGC
>CAUJJY010000186.1 GCA_963205155.1 Candidatus Zixiibacteriota bacterium
AAACGATGAACGATCCGTCCTGACCAATCGGGCCCTCCAGATTCAGTCCGAATTGCGAAGCCGAGATCGTCGCCTTGCCGCCGAGTTGATCCCGGCGGCCGTCGCGCAACTCCAGAGCCAGCACGCTCGACAACTTGTCGCCGTAGCGAGCGCCAAATCCTCCGGTTGAGAACGTTGTGCCGGAGACGAAATCCAGATTGATGATGCTAAGCGGTCCGCCGGTGGCACCCTGCGTTCCGAAGTGGTTGATGTTGGGTACTTCAAGATTGTCGATCAAAAACAAATTTTCCGATGGCGCGCCGCCGCGAACCACCAGGTCATTGCGGCCCGGTTCAGCCTGCGCAACCCCCGGCAAAATCGAAACGGCTCGCACCACATCCTCGAATCCTCCCGGAAGCCGGCGAATTTCCTCTGCTGATTGGGAGTTACTGCTGATTTGCACTTCTGATGTCTGGGGGAAGTAATCGGGCCGGACAATCACCCCTTCAGTCTCGATGAGAATCGGAAGCAATGTCACAAGACGATTCGCTGGTTTGACATTCGCAACGACCACATCCGTGATTATCTGCGTTTCATAACCGATCGCCGACACCCGAAGTCGATACTCGCCGACTGGGAGATCGGACAAAACGAATTCTCCGTTGATGTCAGTTATTGCGCCGCGTTTCGTACCTTCGATTTGGATTGATACGCCAACTAATGCATCACGAGTTATCGAGTTTATGACCTGTCCCGTCAATCTGCCGGTAGGTTTGGAAGTGCCATCCGCCGCCAACGTGTTAATCGCGGTGGCTGTGACGAAGAAAAGAACCAACACCACAAGCAATGCACAGTTCATCTGCCTATCCAACTAATCCTCCATTTGAGAGTAACATCATTGAGGCAATTATCGAGCGGGCGCTCCATCCAAAAGTTCTGATCCAATTCGTACTCACCAGTCTGTACACAGTAACGTAATCACCAGTTTTAGATAGCATTCTGTGCAAAGGTACCTGTACTGTAAAGGTAGACATCCATATAACCGCCAAGATCGCAGCACCGATCACTGGCAAAAGCGAGCCTGCTTGATTGAACATAGGAAAACACAAGAGACCGGTTGTCAAAAGTTCAATCAGCATAAGAGGCATAACAATTGCCGCAGTACGATGCGAATGCGATTTTTCATACGCGACTAGTCGATTTGTCGGGACCATCGCAAAGAGCGGATAATGAACGATCTGAACAAACCAGATTATTCCTGTCATCATTATACTGCTCAACAGGTTAAGAAATAATACTGTCTCAAGGAAATCCACCTGCACTCACTTTCGATATTTGTTGTTCTCATAATTCAAACAACATCTTTGGCTATTATCAACTATCTGTCTAAGATTTTTCTGACCAACTTCGTTAATGTCAAGACGTCCATGTGGTCTCCGTAACTCATTCGTAATCAATATATTATGCTCAATACGGGACGGAAGCAACCCTCACGATTTGCGGTGGAGAGGTATTTGTGGAAAATTTTGACATTGTTATGACAGGAAAATTAGAAATAATGTTGACATTTTATAGACACATGCGTAATTAGGTAGATATGGACAAAGTAGGAAAACACCCGATCAAGGCAGTTGCCCGGCGAACCGGGCTTTCCACACACGTAATTCGTGCTTGGGAGAAACGCTACAACGCACTCGAACCGCAACGAAGCGCCACAAATCGGCGGCTCTACAGCGATGTTGACATTGAGAGACTGATGTTGCTCAAACGCGCGAGCGAAACGGGCCACAATATCGGGCAAATCGCCGCACTTCCTGACGAAGAGCTTCAAAGCATGATCTCTGCCGATACCAACTCGGTTGGAAGAGCGAGCCTAAAAAGCGGTAACGAATCTCCTTCGGTGATTAATTTTCACATTCAGGAATGTCTCGCCGCAATTGAACAGCTTGACGGAGAAAGACTCGACCTTTGTTTCCGGAAAGCATCAGTGGCGTTTACCCAGCCCGTCCTGCTGGAGGAAGTCATCGTTCCGCTGATGCGGCAGGTCGGCGGTCATTGGGAAGAGGGGCGGATGCGAGTCGCACACGAACACCTTGCGACTGCCATGGTCCGAAATTTCCTTGGCACCCTGGCTTCCGGTTACCGTGTAGCGCAAAATGCTCCGGTAATCGTAATCGGAACACCGCCGGGACAAGTGCACGAACTAGGCGGCGTTCTTGCAACTGTTACCGCACTCGCCGCAGGTTGGAAGGTCGTCTATCTTGGCGTCGAGACACCGGCCAGCGAGTTTGCTATGGCCGTTCAAAAAAGTCAGGCTCGAGCCGTCGGTATCAGCATTATCTACCCACCTGACGACCCGCGTACTGTCGAGGAATTAAGACGTATCCGACAGATGCTGACCGACACGGTCGATATCATCGTCGGCGGTGAATCATCGACCAGTTATGCCGGTGAGTTGACACGCCTGCGAATGTTCCACGTGAAGAATCTTAGCGAATTGCGTCAGCAGCTTGGCCGCTTGCGTGGCCACCATCCGGAAAACTGAACGTCTTTGTCTTGAAGCTTCTAAGTAGGGGAGAGTGAGCGTTCTAACTCGCCTGCAGAGTCTTCGGTTCTGCGAAAAAGCGACGGCGGAAATATAGCGCAACGCTGACCAGTGCTATCAATGTTGGCACTTCGACCAGGGGACCAATCACCGCCGCAAAAGCGGCGCCATGGTTAACGCCAAACACTGCCACTGCCACGGCAATCGCCAACTCGAAATTGTTGCTGGCCGCCGTGAATGACAATGTCGCCGTCTTGGAATAGTCGGCTCCGACACGTCTGCCCATATAGAAACTCACCAGGAACATCACGACGAAGTATATCAACAGCGGAATTGCAATTCGCACCACGTCCAGCGGGATCTGCACTATCATATTCCCCTTGAGGCTGAACATCACCAGGATCGTAAACAGCAGGGCAATCAGCGTGATTGGACTAATCTTCGGAATGAAAACTTTGTGATACCACTCTCTACCCTTGGCTTTGACTAAGACAAATCGCGTTATCATTCCCGCGAAGAAAGGAATCCCGAGATAAATCATCACACTCTCGGCAATCTGTCCCATTGAGACTTCGACGACACTGCCCTGCAATCCAAACCAGCCGGGCAGAACGGTGATGAATATCCATGCATAAACACTATAGAAGAGAATCTGAAATATGGAATTGAACGCGATCAACCCGGCAGCGTAATCGGTATCACCGTCCGCCAATTCATTCCACACAATCACCATGGCAATACAGCGAGCCAGACCGATCATGATCAAGCCGGTCATATACTCGGGATATCCGGCCAGAAACACGATCGCCAGCGCGAACATCAAAATCGGTCCAATGATCCAGTTCTGCAGAAGCGAAAGCCCCAGAATCCGCCAATTGCGAAACACCTTGCCCAATTCTTCATATCGCACCTTCGCCAATGGCGGATACATCATCAAAATCAGTCCGATGGCGATCGGAATATTCGTAGTGCCGCTCTGGAATTGATTAATGAATCCTTCGATTCCGGGATAGAAGTGGCCAATTCCCACGCCGATTCCCATCGCCAGGAATATCCAGAGCGTCAGATAACGATCAACGAAGCCGAGCCGTTTGGTCGGATTGCATTCAACGGGCAAGGAGCGCCTCCGGAAGAGTCAGTACATAGTCGCGAATTTCGTCGCGTACGCGCCGATAGTGTCGCAACGCCTCTTCCTCCGACTTCGCACCTTCAGCCAGGCGCGGCGGGTCGTCGAACCCGCGATGAACGATTTTAGCTTTGCCGGGGAATAGGGGACACGATTCCTGCGCGTGATCGCAAACTGTCACTACATAATCGAAGTTAACATGTATAAGTTCGGCTACATGCTTGGAGTGATGCCCGGAAATGTCAACCCCCGCTTCCTCCATAACTTTCACTGCGAGCGGATTGAGCCCCTGTGCCTTCGTGCCTGCAGAATATGCGTCAATGGAGGCACCTTTTAGATATCGCGCCCAGCCTTCGGCCATTTGTGATCTGCACGAATTGCCGGTGCACAAGAACAGGATTTTCAGTTTCATGACCGTATCCTGCAGCAGATCACCTCAAGCTCGGTCGCGAGAATTTCCCGCAGCTTGCGGTCGTCTTCGCGGATTTGCGGCGAGCGCGAGAGTGCCTCTTGCACCCACCGTTGCGCCATAGCTGCCGCTGATCCCTCTTCAGGCTCGCTTAGTCGGTAATACACCCAGCGTCCCTCTTTACGTGTTTCAACCAGACCGGCCTGCTTCAATATCGCCATATGCTTCGACACGGTCGAAGGCGCCAAATCCAGCAGGTCAATAAGCTGGCACACGCACAACTCCTGCTTGCGCAGCGACATCAAGGCTCGTACCCGGCTGCTATCCGAAAGCGCCTGGGCAATCTCCGTCAAATTGTTCAATTCATCACTCATAATTCGTTATATGGCGAAATATAGCAGTGAGTTTCGTGCTGTCAAATGTTTTTAGAAAAAAGTGATTCTGAAAATGTATGCCAAACTCAAATACAGCCCGACAACCACGAAAGTAATTCCCGTAATCAGCCTCGCCCATTTCTCAATCCGTGTCAGTTGTTTGAACAATCCACCGATCGAACGCGCACTCACACCGAGCACAACGCCGAGCACCATCACCGGGAGCGCCGTACCGATTCCATATCCCAACGGCAGCAGCACGGCAGATTCTTGTTCGATTGAAAGCGGAATCAGGCTGCCAAAAAACAGCGCCGCCGAGATCGGACAAAACGACAAGGCAAACAGCATCCCCAGTGGTACGGCCCCCCAAATTCCCATCGCGCCAATTCGCTGCTGTAGACGTTCTCCCTTCGCTGATCCGGAGTTCGTGAAACTGATCAAGTTCAGAAGAAACATCCCCGCAAGAATCAGCAGGGGACCGAGAATCTGATTCATGTACTTTTGCAGGAATCGCGAAAGCTCCGGAACTGACAGCGCACCGCCGACGATGATTGCCCCGAGCCCCACATAAGCGATCGTCCGCCCAAGCGTATAAAGCGCCCCCGACGCCACCACCAAACTTGGCCGATCCAGTCGTCTGCCGATAAACGACACGGCCGCGATATTGGTCGCCAGCGGGCAAGGGCTGATCGAAGTCAAAATCCCCAGCCACAGCGCTGTTGACATGGCTACAAAGAGTCCGTCCATTACGATGCGCTCAAGTACCCGCGAATCTCCGACTCAACGTAGTTGCGAAATTCCGTTTCGGTCCCGATCAATTCCCATATCTGATCGAGATTCTTCCACTTCACCTGTTTGCCGGTCTTGAAGTCGACAAGAATGATCGATTGCGACACAAGGTTGAAATCAGTCTCGAAGTGCTCATTGCCCGGACTCTCGACATTGACGACGCGCAGTTCAAGCTTCTTCGAAGAAAGTTCCTCCGCAAAGTTCTGATGAACGATTTCGTGTGTTAACTCCTCTATTCGATTACAAGTTGGGCAGCGTTGCGTACGGTGGAAATAGTAGGCAATTATTTTGTCGCCGTCAGCGGCAACCTCAGAGCCCTGCAGCGTTCCGACTGCGGATGTCGACGTGTTGCGCATCACCACCACTGTCAAACTCACAGCGACGAATATCAATAGGGCTATTGTTATGATTGATTTAATCTTCATTTCCTGATCTCCTAACTTGGTATTGGTTATTGAATCATCGCCTTGATCTCGTCAATTGACGGCACGCGCCCCGAAACCTTCACCACACCGTCGACCGCCAGGGCAGGGGTCATCATCACACCGAAATTCATTATGGCATTGATATCAGTGACCTTCAGCACCTCGCACTCGATATTCGCTTCTTTCGCAGCCTGCCTGGTCATCTCCTCAAGTTTTTTGCACTTGGGACAGCCCGTTCCGAGCACCTGAATGAGTTTCATGTCTCTCTCCTATCCGTAAATTGCGCCAAATATCAATCCTGTGATCGTCGACATCACAACAACGAGCAGCACATAAACGACAGTCTTCTTTGCCCCCATAATCCCGTGGAGCACAAGCATGCTCGGCAAAGACAACGCCGGTCCCGCAAGCAGCAGCGACAACGCAGGGCCTTTGCCCATGCCGGATCCAATCAATCCCTGCAAAATTGGCACTTCGGTTAAAGTCGCAAAGTACATGAACGCACCCGCCACCGACGCAAACAAATTCGCCCATACCGAGTTTCCGCCTACAGCCGAACTTATCCATTCGGGCGGGATCAACGCCTCTTCGCCCGGACGGCCGAGAAGAAATCCTGCAATCAATACACCGAAAAATAACAGCGGCATTATTTGCTTGGCGAATCCCCAGGTCTGTGCAAACCACTCACCGCCCTCGCCCTTATCAGTCGCTGTTATCAGTGAAATCACAAATACGCCGGTTACAAATGCAATCAGCGGATGCTCGCGGAAAACCAACGCTACGGCCAGAACCGCTGCGCCGCCGGCTACAACTTTCCAGAGAGCAACCTGCATCCAACGCACCAACACAATACCGAGCCCGAGCGCGGCCACTCCGGTCAGCACCCATTTGACGGAGTAGATCGCGGCAAAGAATCCGCCGCCTTCCTGTGGCGCGCTCCAGGTCGCAAATATCAGGATCAGAATTTGCAGGGCAAAAAACGTCGCTGTCTGCCAGAGCGGCCGGCTCGCCTGCGATTGCGACAATTGCATCTGCACTTGACTGCGAGCCGCTTCCTCTTTGCGGAAAATGAAATGCATCGCCAGTCCAATCAAGATGCTGAACACCACCGCACCGACTGCTCTGGCAATTCCGAGTTCCAGCCCGAGAATTCTCGCGGTCATGATTATCGCCAGCACGTTGATTGCCGGCCCGGAATACAGGAACGCA
>CAUJJY010000187.1 GCA_963205155.1 Candidatus Zixiibacteriota bacterium
TGGCGCAGATTTACTCGAGTGTGATTGAGTTTACCGGCGCTCTTTCCGGCAGTGACATATGGGCCATCTGGGGCGCGATTGTACTCACTACCGGCACGGTCACCGGCCTGATTTATTTCTACTTCTCAAAAGAACATCGCGGCTGGTTTGGCGGCGCCGCCAAAATCGGCACCTGGTTCTTAATGATCACCTTCGGCGCGTCGTTTGGATATACGGTCATGAGCCGTATGTCATTGCTAATTGGCCGTGTCGATTTCTTACTGGCTGACTGGTTAAGACTCATCAAGTAATGCGCATGACGATTACGCAGACTACCCACAGCCTGTCCCGCATTTCCTTTCTATCAATAATTCTCACTCTGTCCTTCTTCATAGGCGTCTCACAACTTCGCGCGCAAGAGTCTGATACTTCTGCAATTGCTGCAGAGCAGACGCAAGTACCAATCGCGAATCTCGGGCAGATCACCGTCACTGCTGCCGACTCACCTGACGACAATGGCGATCGCATCACAGTCCGCTGGATCGACCCCGGCTACCGTGACCTCAATGGATTCACCGGCTACGAAATATTCCGACAGTCGACGACCGATGGCGAATTTGTGCTGATCGGCAATGCAGCCCTCGTCGACACCAGCTTTCTCGACGAGAAAGCTCCGACCGGCGAGAACTTCTCTTACAAGATTTCTGCTGTGATCGGCTCCCAACGTCAGGATTCCGAAGCCTCCTCACCGGTCAGTTCCGTCGTCCAGTGGTTCAACTGGGGTAAGATCTCCGTCGTCATCATCGGACTGCTCGTCTGCAGCGCCGTTATCTATTTCATCGAAACCGCCAAGCGCGGAAAGAAATTGTTTCTGCGCCGGATCGCCGGTCTTGAAGCCATTGACGAAGCCGTTGGTCGCGCCACCGAAATGGGACGTCCCGTCTTGTTCGTCGCCGGTACGCAAGATATGGATGATGTCCAAACGCTGGCCGGATTAACAATTTTGGGCCGTGTGTCGCGCACAATTGCACAATACGACTCGCAAATCAACATGCCGTGCCGCTCTTCACTCGTAATGACAGCCGGTCGCGAAATGATCAAGGAAGCCTATGCGATGGCCGGACGCCCTGATGCCTATTCCGATGACATGGTGCACTACACGACCGACGAGCAGTTCGGCTTTGTCGCCGCAGTTAACGGCATTATGGTACGCGAGAAACCCGCAACTTGCTTTTATCTCGGCGCATTCTTTGCCGAGTCGCTGATTCTTGCCGAAACCGGAAATTCAATTGATGCAATACAGATCGCCGGTACCGCCATGCCGGCGCAATTACCGTTTTTCGTTGCCGCTTGCGACTATACTTTGATAGGCGAAGAGCTCTTCGCGGCGTCGGCATACCTGTCCAACGAACCGAAGCAGTTGGGTTCGCTCAAGGGGCAGGACCTCGGCAAAGTCGTCGCCATGGCAGCCATCGTAATTGGCGTAATAGCCGTCACGGCGAGCGAAGCCTGGCAAATAGATTCAATGACATGGCTTGCAGACCTTTTGCACCGTATGTTCGCGATTAGTTAGGGATTCGATGCGCAGACAAGTACCACTTTTCATAATCATCTGTGTTGGTTGGGTGCTGCTATTCTCGGTCTTCATCCCGCCAATGGAAAGCTGGGGCGAGGAAGCATCGCTCTTCTTCGATATCATCGCCGTATTCGCATTCTTCCTGGGTGGCGGTAATTTGATCCGCGTCCACATGATGAAAGTGTCCCGCAAGTCCGCCAGTTGGGGCTACTCCGTAGTCACACTGGTCGGATTTCTTATGATGCTCTATGTCGGCCTGTTCAAGATCGGTAATCCCGCCGGAATCGGGGGCTCCATCGACGCCAAGGGTTCTTGGTTTGAATTGATGTTCACCTTTGTCATGTCGCCGCTGCAGTCGACAATGTATTCTTTGCTGGCATTCTTTGTAGCGTCAGCATCATACCGTGCTTTCCGCGCCAAGAACACCGAAGCTACTATTCTGCTTTTGGCGGCATTCGTGATTCTCCTTGGCCGCACACCATTGGGTATGGTCATGACAGCCTGGATACCTGAATCATTCTCGATCTTCCAGATTCCCAATATGGCGATTTGGATTATGAACTCGCCCAACCTTGCCGGCCAGCGCGCCATCATGATCGGTATTGCCCTCGGCGTAATCTCCATGTCACTCCGGTTGCTGCTCGGTATCGAGCGCGGATATTTGGGGCAGGAGAAATGAACGTGGGATTTGTTGTATCCGCCATCGTTGTCGGCGGCGGACTGCTCTGGATCTTCATCCGGTCGCTGCGCGGTAAGGATGTTGATCGCCGCATCGTGTTTGGTTTCGTCGGAATTACCGTCGCCTTGGCAGTGCTCTTCCAGTTGAAATTCGGTGAAGTCGCAACGCCGATCGTAAAGACACTTTTCGAGAAAATCGAAACTTTGCCGCCCGGCTCCAAGATCGTCATTTCCTATGACTTTGACCCGGCAATGGCGCCCGAAGTCCTTCCGATGGCAAACTCCTTTGCCCGCCACGCATTCGCCAAGGGTCATCGCGTCTATTTCTTCTCGATCTGGGCGACAGGCCAATCCCTCTTGCAGGTTACTCTGCACGATATTATCGAAAAGGAATTTCCTGATGCAGTCTATGGCATCGACTACGTCAACATGGGCTACAAGGCAGGGAACGAAGGCGTACTCAATGTCATCATTACTGATATCCGCAAAATGTATCCCGGCGATGTCAATGGTACTTCCCTTGACTCGATTCCAATGATGAAAGACGTCCATTCACTAAAAGATATGGACCTGCTCTTGTCGATCGGTGGCGGAAAACCCGGTGTCAAGGAATGGGTGTTGTTCGCGGGAGATCGCGGCAATATCCCGACCGGCGGCGGCGCAGCGGCAGTCTCGACACCACTGCTTTATCCATACTATCCAAAACAACTCGTGGGATTGCTGGGCGGAACCAAAGGTGCTGCCGAGTATGAGTCCGAATTGATCAAGCGCCACCCGCGTTTCGCGAAAATCAAGACTCCAGCGCTCGATATGATGGGTCCGCAGACAATGGCGCACGTTGTCATAATCTCGTTTATCATCATCGGCAACGTATCCTATTTCCGCTCTCGCAGGAAGCAGGCGAACAATGGCTAACTCGACGAAAGCAATGCGTCTGATCATGGCCGTCGTCGGCCTGCTATTTGTCGCCAGTTGGATACTGAAAGCTCAATATGGCGATTCCGGCAGCAGTTGGATGGATATTCGCCAGGGATTCTTGGTCACTTTGGCGGCATTTCTTACGCTTTCAATCTATTCTTTCTTATATGGCGATAATCCACTCTACCGCTTCGCCGAGCACCTATTCGTCGGCATATCAGCCGCCTATTGGATGTGCCAGGGCTTCTGGAGTACGATCGTTGGCAATGTCATTCCGCGCACCAGTGAGTCTTTGGCAGCCTACTTCCAGGTTCCGTTTAAAGGTTTTGCCTG
>CAUJJY010000188.1 GCA_963205155.1 Candidatus Zixiibacteriota bacterium
GAATAGATACCATATGCAGGAGCGAAGAATACGATATTGTTTCGTACACTGACCGCTCCTTGGTCGCTTTGGTTCATGATACCAGCAAAAGTCGTAACAGAGATTGTATTGTTGTAAATGAGAGGATTGGAGTTTACGCCAATTACTCTAATATCACCTACACCGTCATTGGCGTAAAGCAAGTTGTAACAAACGGTGTCACCTTCGTTGTCAAAATCGTCTCGACCAATTCCAATACCTGGGGCATAGGTTGATTGATTGTTATATATGACATTTCCTCTTACAACAGCGCCTGTAGTAACTCGCAACGTTACACCGCCGCCGTAGTTACCGTCAGCCCAGCCAGAATTATTTCGAATAACATTGTTAAGGATAGACGGTGAGGAGTTGTTAGCTGCAACTCCTGAATTATTACTTCCGGTGATTGTGAAACCCTCGATTGTCGCGCCTTTTGGTTCAAAGGAGTCGAACGCAACTACGGGCATACTAGCAGCTAAAGCGGCGATTGTAGTCTCTGCCGGTCCGTTAAGGCTCGTAACAACAATTCGCTTACCCATGAACACAACGTTCTCCGTATACACCCCCGGCCCCACCAGCACCGTGTCCCCATCCACTGCCGCATTGATCCCCGCCTGAATCGTCCCCTGATCCTCCGGAACCCGTATCGTCGCACCCTGCAATACCGATACCATCAGTATCAACACCGTAGCTATCTGCTTCATCATATCCTTCTCCCTTTAAACCTACCTTTGCACGAAAACACCATAGCACCCGCCCCTGTCAGATTCGGTCAGTAAAAATTGGGCTTTTTAAAGATTTAGTGACATCCTAAAAGTATCCTTTTGTCGACATTTGTCAAGGCAGGATATCCGGCTATCCCTCTGCCCGCCCCCTCTTTCCCCTTGACAATATTCCTTTATCTTAATAATATGCCCGACTATGGAGATACTGCTGGATTCCATTACAGCCGACCCCAGCGATCTTGAGTTGACTGCAGAGGCCGCCGAACTCGAATTGCATCTCGACTTGGCGAATCTGGTGACTCCGGTCACATACAAGCTGACGGCCTGGCGCATGGAGGATGAGATATTCCTCAACGGCACAGTGACTTACACGATGCAGCAAACCTGTGCCCGCTGTCTCAACGAGTACGAAGTTCCATACTCTTTGACTATGGATCTCGTGCTCCAAATGCTGCCCGATGATCAGCTTCGCCAGGAAGCCGACGAGGGCGAGGAATTCATCATGATTTCCAGTTCGCTGACGACTTTCGTGCTCGATCAACAGCTCCGCGACCTGATCACGCTCGAAAATCCGCTCAAACCCCTCTGCCGGGAGGATTGCGCCGGTCTTTGCCCCCGTTGCGGCACAAACCTCAACGAGCAGGGTTGTAATTGTATAATAAAGGAAGACGATCCCCGTTGGGAAGCGCTCAAGAAATTGTCCAATAACAATTAGTTGTTCTAACAGTTAGATACGAGAGAGTACAATGCCACTTCCAAAACGCAGACACTCCAAACAACGCGGCCGCAAACGTCGCACCCATTACAAAGCCACCATCCCGGCCCTGACCGAATGCGGCAACTGCGGCGAAGCAAAAATGCTCCACCACATCTGCCCCTCCTGCGGTTTCTACCGCGGCGAACAGATCTTGGAAGGAAAGGAAGCTTAGCTTAAGCGTTGAAGCGACGTATTGCCGTTGATTGCATGGGCGCCGACCTGGGACCGCTCCCGCTGGTTGCCGGCGCCGTCAGTTACCTAAAACTACCCGGCAATCAGGATGACTCCATCGTCCTGGTTGGCGACGAGGCCGTCCTGCGTGAGCATCTGACCTCGCTCGGTGTCAATGGTAACCTGCCGATTACAGTGGCGCACGCCCCCGAAATCGTCGACATGAACTCATTCGCAACCGACGCCCTGCGCAAGAAGAATTCCTCCATCGCCGTGGCCATCAAAATGCACAAAGACGGCGAAGTCGATGCCGTCGTCTCCGCCGGTAACACCGGCGCCGTCATGGCGACCGCGATGTTCACCCTTGGCCGCATCCCCGGCGTAACCCGCCCGGCGATCGCCGCCATGTTTCCCAACAAGCACGAAACTGCGACCCTCATCGTCGATGTCGGCGCCAATGTCGATGTCAAGCCGGACAATCTCTATCAGTTCGCGCAGATGGGCGCATCGTATGCCGAAGATATCCTCAAGATCCGTTCCCCGAAAATTGGCCTTCTTTCCATCGGTGAAGAACCCACCAAGGGCAACGAACTGATTCTTTCGAGCCACAGCCTCTTGAAGGGTGGCGCGTTTAATTTCATCGGCAATGTGGAAGGCCGCGACATTCTTGACGGCAAATGTGATGTCGTCGTCTGCGACGGCTTCATTGGCAATATCCTCCTTAAGTTCGCCGAGTCGGTAAAAGTCTTTCTCGAGTGGCGAATCAGAAGACAGGTTAGCTCAAATTACTTTTCCAGAGCCGGCGCCATCCTGATGGGACCTTTCCTGCGTCGCATGCGCCGTTCTTTTGACTACTCCGAGACTGGCGGCGCGCCGCTGCTCGGACTGAATGGAAACGTTGTTATTGGACATGGTAAGTCCTCGGAAAAAGCAATTATGAATGCAATTAGGGCCGCCGCGGCAATGATTTCAACCAATGTCACCGCGCATATCCAGAAGAGAATAGAGGTCAGCTCCGGCAAGGCGGTCGAGCAGTGAAAAATTCACCTATCTCGGCACGCATCATCGGTCTCGGCGCCTACACGCCGGCAAAAGTTCTTACCAACGCCGACTTCGAAAAAATGGTCGACACCTCCGATGAATGGATCATGAGCCGCACCGGCATCAAACGCCGTCACGTCGTCGGCGATTCCGGCGAGGCCGCTTCTGATCTCGCCATTGCCGCCGCACGCGATGCCATCGCCGCCGCACATATTTCCCCCGAAGAAATCGATCTAATTCTGATTGGTACCGTTACCGGCGACATGAAAACGCCCTCAACGGCCGTGATAGTGCAGAAGGCGCTCGGCGCCATGAATGCCGCAGCGATGGATATCAATGCAGCTTGCGTTGGCTTCCTTTATGGACTGACAACCGCCAAAGCCTTCATCGAATCGGGAATGTACAAGACGGTACTTGTCGTCGGTGTGGAAGTCCTTACCAGCATTACCAACTATCAAGATCGCACGACCTGTGTCCTGTTCGGCGACGGTGCCGGAGCGGCAATCCTTCGCCGCGAAGACACCGCTAATACCGGCATACTGTCCGCATATATCGCCGCTGATGGCTCTCATACCCAATTGCTCTATGTCACAGCCGGTGGATCGCGTCAGAAAGTCACCGTCGAAAACATGAATAACGGTTCCACAGGCATCTATATGAACGGCTCGGAAATCTATAAATTCGCCGTTCGCAATATGGAAGATGCCGCCAAGCGCGTTATCGCCGATGCCGGAATCAAACCGGAAGATATCGATCTGGTCATTCCGCATCAGGCTAACATCCGCATCATCGATTCGCTTGCGAAGCGACTCCACGTCCCCGATGAAAAACTCTTCGTCAATATTCAGGAATACGGCAACACTTCGTCGGCATCAATTGGAATCGCTATGGTGGAAGCCCAACAGCAGGGCAGAATGAAGAAGGGAGACCTCGTGCTCCTCTTGTCATTTGGTGGTGGTTTGGTCTGGGGTGCAATTCTTTTCAGGATGTAACTAATGAGCAAAGTCGCATTTCTCTTTCCAGGGCAGGGCTCGCAGTACGTCGGAATGGGGCAAGACCTCTACGACAAATATCCCGAAGTCAAAGCCCTCTACAAATCAGCTTCTGAACTTCTCGGCTACGATCTCGCCGAAGTCAGCTTCTATGGACCCGAAGATCGGCTCAAGGAAACCGTCGTCACCCAGCCGGCCATTCTCGTCCATTCGCTGGCGTGGCAGATTGTCCTAAATCAACAGAACATCTCGTCCGATTACGCTGCCGGTCATTCGCTCGGCGAATACTCCGCTCTTGCTTCTGCCGGTATATTGACTCCGGAAGATGCTATCCGCGCCGTCAACACGCGTTGCAAAGCGATGCAGGAAGCTTGCGAGCTTAATCGCGGCACCATGGCGGCTATCATCGGACTTGATAAGGCAGCCATCATGACCCTGGTCGATCGGATGAAACCGATCGGCGTTTGCGTCCCGGCAAACTTCAACTCGCCCGATCAGGTGGCAATCTCCGGCGACTATGAGACTATCGAAAAAGCTCTACCGGTCGCCAAGGAACTCGGCGCCAAGCGGGCTATCTTGCTCCCGGTCGGTGGCGCGTTCCATTCGCCGCTGATGCAAAGTGCCGCAGCTAAGTTGGAAGTCACTCTCAACCAGTTGACCTTCCAACAGCCGACTTGTCCGATCATCGCCAACGTCACTGCTGAACGTGAAACCGACACAGTCAAAATCAAGGAATTACTCGTTAAGCAAATCACCTCGCCGGTGCTCTGGGCCGATTCGCTCAAAGAACTCCATCGACTCGGCGTCCGCCGCTATGTCGAAATCGGTCCCGGTAAAGTACTCTCCGGCCTCGCAAAGCGGACCTTGCCGGCGGACATTGAAATCATGAGCCTTGACAAACTCGCAGACTTTGATTTGGTTGGCGAGAAATTGTTGGAGGTTGTTTGACATTAACGGGTAAAGTCGCGCTCGTCACCGGCGGCGCACGCGGAATCGGTCGCTCTATCGTTGAGAAACTGCTCGATTCCGGCTGCAAAATTATGATCGCCGATGTCCTTGACGAGGTCGGCAATCAGGCGGCAATCGAGCTTTCGGCCCGCGGCGAAACCGCCTATGTCCATTGCGATGTCACCTCGGCAGCCGATGCCCAAAACTCCGTCGAAAAGACAGTCGAACGCTTCGGCAAAATTGACATTCTGGTGAATAACGCTGGGATTACCAAAGACACCCTGATTATCAAGATGGATGAGTCCGCGTGGGACCGGGTGCTCAATATCAACCTCAAAGGCGCCTTCCTGATGTCGCAGGCCGCCGTCAAAGTTATGATGAAAGCGCGCTCGGGGCGCGTGGTTAATATATCTTCGGTTGTGGGTCTCATGGGCAACTTCGGCCAAGCCAACTATTCGGCTTCCAAAGCCGGCCTCATCGGACTCACCAAAACTGTTGCAAAAGAGTTAGCAGGTCGCAATGTTACCTGCAACGCGGTGGCGCCCGGCTATATCCAGACCGAAATGACGGAGCACTTGTCGGATGCCGCCAAAGAAGCGTTCTTAGCCAACATTCCGCTCAAACGACCGGGACTTCCCGCCGATGTCGCCAATGCCGTCGCCTTCCTGGCGTCGGACGAGGCAGCCTACATCACCGGGCAGGTTCTGCAGGTCGATGGCGGATTGTTGATGTAAGGGAGAGAATAGGAATTTAACTTTTCATCGGAGGATGATAGTATGGATGTCGAAGCCAAAGTAAAGGAAATCATTGTCGAGCAGCTCAATGCCGACAAAGACGCAGTCGTCCCGACTGCCAAGTTTGTCGATGACCTCGGCGCCGATTCGCTCGATACGGTCGAATTGGTTATGGCGCTGGAAGAAGCCTTTGGGCTCGAAATTCCGGATGAAGAAGCCGAGAAAATCGCCACCGTCGGTGATGCCATCAATTACATCAAGAAGAACGCAAAGGAAACGGCCTAAGTACCTCGGTTAGTCCGGGAATCTTTTGATGACAACTATGAAGAAAGCAGTGATTACCGGACTCGGTATCGTTTCGCCCTTAGGAAATTCCGTTGATGAATTCTGGGCCGGCATCAAATCCGGAAATTCCGGAGTGTCGGCCATCGATCGTTTCGACATATCGCGATTTGACTGCCACTTTGCAGCGCAAGTCACGAACTTCGATGCCACCAAATGGATGGACAAAAAGGAAGTCCGCCGCAGCGATCTCGTTCAGCAATACTCCATCGCCGCCGCACAGATGGCAGTTGATGATTCTAAACTCGATCTCGCCACCCTCGATAAAGAGCGCGTCGGCGTCGTTACCGGCTCCGGTATCGGCGGCATCGCTACCTTTGAAGATCAGTGCTGGACCTTCCGCGACAAAGGCCCCGGCAAAGTCTCGCCGTTCTTCATCCCCATGATGATTATCGACATGGTGCCCGGCTTGGTATCGCTTCGCTTCGGTTTCAAAGGTCCCAACTACTCGACTGTCAGCGCCTGTGCTTCATCCGCCCATGCGATTGCCGATGCATTGCGCATCATTCAGCGCGGCGAGTCCGATGTCGTCATCACCGGCGGCTCCGAAGCCTCAATTACCGAAATGT
>CAUJJY010000189.1 GCA_963205155.1 Candidatus Zixiibacteriota bacterium
GTTGGAATCTTCAATGATCCGCTCGATTCTGTCCGACGTTTCACTAAGATTTATTGCCCCGGCTTCACTTCGAGAAATTTCGGCGACTCCGTGGCCTGCATAGAGAGCACGAGCTGCCTCAATGATGGTAGGAGTAGGCAGGTATCTTGACGAATACCACTCCTTGGGGTCCACAGGATTAGTCCTAATCGAGTCCAAGATACTCTGTATCAACAAAGGTAAGTTCTCTGCATTAGAGACTAGAACTTGATAGAGGTTATCAATTCGAGGATTCTTGACAAGCCGCGATTCCAAAGATTCGGTGTCTGACGGTATCAAGATTGGTATCAATGGGATTTTGTGACTAGCTTCATGGAAGTACTTTAAATCGGTAGCATAGTCGTATAGTTGGTCAATGTCAGCCCGCAGTACCTCGCGGCTTCCGATCTTAAACTCTATAACTATTAGTACTCCATTGATCAGTAAGATCGCATCAATGCGCTTCCCCATTCTAGGAACCGCGAATTCCAGAAACAATGACCCATGCACTTCCTTCACGGAAGGCCGGAGCAAGGTCAGTTGAGTGAGCCAAGCATCGCGTTGAGACTGAAGAATTGAGTACGGACTGTTTTTTACAAGCTGAGCTAATATCTGATCGTCCGATGTGACTTCGAACTGGTCAATGGTTGCGAAATACCAGGAGCGCGGTAGTCGAGGTGTTGCTTCGATACCCATTACAACCTTTGATTGGTTGTGAATTCTGATTCACCAATCTCGCTATTAAATCAGAGGCGACAGCGAGCGGCTTGGTTTAGGCAAATAGGGGCGCTTTCGCGCCCCTACGAAATTATCTGAAGACTTACTACTTCTTCTTCGTCGCGGTTTTCTTCGCCACCTTCTTTGTCGCCGGGCGCTTCGCGGCAGCTTTCAAAGGCTTCTTGCTGGAAGCCTTGTGGCCATAGGTCGCGATAAACTGCTCGGTCGCGGTGCGGGCATCGTCATCGAAGTACTGCACCGGCGGCGACTTCATGAAGTATGAAGACGGCGCTTCCATCGCGGATTTCAGCTTGGCATCGAGCGACAGCTTGCAGCAGCGGACGGCATCAATCACCACACCGGCGGAGTTCGGCGAATCCCAAACTTCCATCTTCAATTCCAGATTCAATGGCACATCGCCGAAAGTGCGGCCTTCCATGCGGATATAGGCCCACTTGCGGTCGGTCAGCCACGCGACGTAATCGGACGGGCCGATATGGACATTGTCGGCGCCGAGATCGTAGTCGAGCTGCGAGGTGACGGCGTTGGTCTTGGAGATCTTCTTGGATTCGAGGCGGCTGCGCTCGAGCATGTTCAGGAAATCGGTATTGCCGCCGACGTTAAGCTGGCTGGTGCGCTCAAGCTTGACACCGCGTTCGCGGAACAGGCGGGTCAGGACGCGGTGGGTGATTGTCGCGCCGACCTGTGATTTGATATCGTCGCCGATGACGGGGAGGCCCTTCTTCTCGAAACGGGCGCGCCAGTATTTTTCGCGGGCGATGAAGACCGGGATGCAATTGACAAATCCACAGCCGGCTTCGAGCACCTGCTCGACATACCACTTGGTGGCTTCTTCGGAACCGACAGGAAGGTAATTCACCACGACATCGGTGCCGGTTTCCTTGAGCACCTTGGCGACGTCGACGGCGTCACCCGGGGCTTTTTTGATGATCTGCGAGAGATAATAGCCGAGCCCGTCGTGAGTCATGCCGCGCACGACCTTGACACCGGTCTTGGGGACGGATGAGAACTTGAAGGTGTTGTTCGGCTTGGTGAAGATGGCATCGGCGAGGTCCTTACCGACCTTGTTGGCGTCGATATCAATCGCGCAGGAGAATTCGATATCACGGATATGA
The DNA here is from genome assembly GCA_963205155.1 of Candidatus Zixiibacteriota bacterium. Lineage (GTDB taxonomy): Bacteria > Zixibacteria > MSB-5A5 > CAIYYT01 > CAIYYT01 > JADJGC01. The sequence goes on from CAUJJY010000189.1 coordinate 1,872, forward strand.
TAGCCGCCGAGATTGACATGCATCAGACCGGGGACAAAGTCGTTGTCCTTGGCGTTTTTGTAGTATTCCACTCCCTGGACGAAGGACGAGGCGCAATTGCCGACGCCGATAATCCCAACCCGTACTTTACTGCTCATGTGAGTCTACTCCTTTATGGTTACTCCTATTAGAAATTTCAAACATAGACATTTAGTTTAACAGAGTCGGACTTTCTCGTCAAGGGGTTCTTGAGGGACAGGTTAAGCCTCAACCGGGGCAATGTGGCAGCCAATCTGTCTGGAATCTAATGCGACTTCGAGTTTGAAGCGCGCAAAGACGGCAATGTGGAGGCGACGAGTCGACTTACTGTCACGTTCTGACACCAAATTCGGTGTTTTTCGTGATAATCGACTTGCCGGCATCGACTTTTGCTCCTTTTTTTATTGACAAATCCGGGGCACGGAGCTTAGATTTAGGTCATCAAGATCTATTAAGGCACAGAACAGTTTAGAAAAGATAAGCGTCCATCAATTTGAGTACAGCACAGATCGTTTTTCGATCTGGCGTGGGGAGATTCACAATGCGGTACGGTCGGCAAGCCACTTCTGCAATCGGGAATTGGTCTGCCTGCGCCGATACTGTTATTGGTAGCAGTAATCACGAATATATAAATCTTCAGAACGAGGTAGATGATTAGTATGAAGCTGACCGCCAGACTCTTGATCCTGCTGGTCCTTGCAGGGATTCTGGTACTTTCCGTGCCTTCGATGGCCGGTGAACGAGCGGGGGCCAAGCCGCAAGTGGTGCAGCTTCAATCATCGCCTGACGTAGTGGCCCCGACGTTTATGCAATCGGTGATGATGACCGTGAAGGCACAGCTTCGGTTGTGGCTTAGCATCGATTCGACGCCGGTAGTCAAGCCGGAGATCAAGCAAACGACCTCCGATGGACCGGTAAAGAGTAGTACTGATCCGAATAGGCCGAAACCATGGTGGGATTCGGTGGCTTTGGACAATGGTGGCGAAAACGTTGTTTAGGAATCTATGATGATACCATCTAACGTGTCCTTAAGAACTACCCTTGACGCTGTACAGAAGAAGATCGATGGGAAGGACTTCGCCGGTGCGCTGACAGTGCTGAACAAGTTAGCGAAGGATGAAAGCCGCAGGGCATCTCTAGTCGATACATCCAGAATGTACTTCACGATGGCATGGTGCCTTTATGAACTTGGTCACTATAAGCATTCGCTTCTCAGAGTTCGAGCAGCACTGAAGTTAGCAAGGCCAACTGCAGCGCATGACCTGTATGCCAGAGAAAAACAACTCTGCGGAATAGTATTAACGCGAATTGGTCGAAACCTAGACGCTACGGAAGCCTATTTGGAAGCATTCGCCGGCTTTAAGCGTTCTGGGCAGAATCAAATGCTTTATGGTACTCTCGTCAATTTGGGACTTTGTCACTTTGCACAAGGTGATCTTGGTCAATCGGAGCGGAATTTTACTGATGCAGAATCATATGCCCGCAAATACAATTCGCCGCATGAGATTGGCTTATGTCGGAGAAACATAGCACGCGTATTGGTATTTTCTGGGCTCTTTGATCGAGCAAGTTTGATTCTCGGATCACCGATGTTATCTGAGACCTCAATGATTGCCGCAGCGCAAGTGAGTACAATTTTGTCTCAGATCGATGTCTTCCGTCTGGAGTTCGACCGAGGGTCTGTCTCCTTGCAGAAATCGAAGATGATTTTCGGTACTGCAAGTTCCGCCCGCGATGTCGCCGTCTGCCTCGAATTTCTCGGTCTCAACGAATACTTTGCCGGTAACTATGCAAAGGCACGCGAGTACTATGATCAGGTTCTCGCTATGCCGGAACCGACAGCTTCGGCGGTCGCACAGACCTTGCGCATGCTGACCGATGTCGAAATCGCTGAAGGCAACTGGGACGCCGCCAAAGCCACCGCCGCCAGGGCTGATGCCGCGATCAACAAGATTTCCGAACGCATCGAACTGGGCGCACTGTGGCGGGCTTACGGGCAGTTTCATACGCACGACAACGACCACGCCAAGGCGCGGGAGTATTTCGCGGCGCACAAGCCGTTGGGATCGCTGCACGGCGAGGCGGTTTTGCGTCGCGAAGGTCCGTATCTCGAAATCTACCGGGAAATCGCCCAAGAATTTGAGATTCCCCTCGTCGAGAGCCGCGAAGCCATCGCCCGCATCAATAATTTTGTCAGCGAACCGGCGATCGATGCCTTCCTCGACCAGGCCGAAGAGAACGAATGGAAATTGATCGACGATTCGGAATACATCCCCCGGCAAGACGGCCGCGTCACCGGCATGGAGAACTTCTTCCGGGGCCGGTTCATGGATGAATGCCACCTCGATCCGGTGGGGCATATCCTGATCGGCAAGGCCCTGGCGCGGGTGATTGGGGAGAAAATGTGAGATGAGAAAAGATTAGCCGTCTG
>CAUJJY010000190.1 GCA_963205155.1 Candidatus Zixiibacteriota bacterium
GAATTATTCGCCCGGGACAATACGACCTGCGGACCGCGCTGCTGCTTTTGAACTTCGCTGATAATTGCACGTACCCGGTCGCCCTGGCGATACTTTTCTTTCGAAATCTGCTCTTTCACAGGAATCACCGCTTCGGCGCGACCCAGATTGACAATGATATTTCCCTTGTCAACTTGTTGCACCGATCCGGTAACCAACTCGCCGATCTTCTTGGAGTACTCGTTGTAGACTGTCTCGCGCTCGGCCTCCCGCACCTTCTGAATTAGAATCTGCTTGGCAGAGGCTATCGCATTGCGGCCAAACTCTTCAAACGGGATATCAATTTCGACTTCGTCGCCAACTTCAGCACTGTCATCAATGTCCATGGCATCAAGCAGGGATATTTCCGTGTACGGATTATCCACCGACTCAACGACCATCTTCACCGCATGCATCTTGATGTCGCCGCTTTTCCGGTCGATGTCAACCGTAATATTGTCGCCATCGCCATACTTCTTCTTGGCGGCTGTGACCAGCGAAGACTTCAGGGTATCGATTACGTAATCGATCTCCATGTTTTTTTCAGCGGCGATCTGATTGAGCGCCTCAATGACATTATACTCCATCAACTACTCCGAATAGGATCAAAATATTATCTTGCCCCTCACGACATTCTCCAGAGGAAAATCTGTCTCTCCCTCTTCTGTCATTAGAGTCAAACGCTTGTCTTCTACTTTAACGATCTCGCCTACGACTTCTATTGTCCGATCATCCTGCTTAAAGAATAACTTTATCTGTTCACCAATTTTACGGCGAAAATCTGCCTCTGTCGTCAGTGGCCGGTCCAGCCCCGGAGAAGACACTTCCAACGTGTACCGTCCCTCAAGCGGATCTGCCGTTTCCAATAAGAACGAAACACCCCGCGATATTGCCGTACAGTCATCCAAGGTGATTCCGCCGGGCTTGTCCACCAGAAGCCTAAGCAACGCGCTTGACTTTCGCTGAACCAATTGAAGTTCGACCAGTTCGGCCCCCGCCTCTATAACGACCGGTTCGACTATGGTCGTTAGCTTTCCCTCTATCTCTATCTGATACGAACTCTTCATCTTAAAAACAAATTCCACGGCACTGACCGTGGGAATTGCATATAATACGAATATCCGCTCTCAGGCGCAACAAAAATAATACGTACGATTTCTCTTGTGCCGCAACAACTTCCGCAGATAATTGCGGCTCCTCAGTGATTAACGGACAGAATCGACCCAAAGCACCCGGTCAACTATAGAGCATTTGTCATTCGAATTCAATCGCCGTATATTGCTGCTGTGATTAGAGATAAGTTCGATGTCGTCGTGATAGGCTCCGGCCCGGCCGGAAACTGGGCAGCAATCCAGGCCTGCAAACTCGGGAAGAGGTCCGCCGTTGTGGAAAAGAACGCAGTGGTTGGCGGAGTTTGCGTTCACACCGGTACTCTCCCCTCCAAGACCCTGCGCGAAACTTCCCTCTACTATGATGGGCTCAAGAAGCGCTCCTTCTATGGTTTTGAGATCGCCTTCAGGAAGAACGTCACAATTCAAGAACTGATGCATCGCAAGAATATCGTTGTCGAAAACGAAATGATGGTCATCATCGACCAGCTCCACCGCAACGGCATCTCGCTTTTCGGAGGTGTCGCGCGATTCCTCGATCCCCACACACTCGGGATCTTTCAAGGTGAAACCCAAGTCGCTGAACTTGAAAGCGAATTCGTCGTAATTGCCACCGGCACACGACCGATGCATCTTCCCGGTTTGCACTACGACAGCAAGCGCGTCTTCGACGGTGAGTCAATTCTCGATCTACAGCACATCCCCGAGCGAATGGCGATTCTCGGCGGCGGCGTTATCGGCTGCGAATGGGCAAGTATCTTTTCCAAGCTCGACATCAAAGTCACTTTGATAGACAAGCGCGATCGACTTCTAAGTTTCCTCGATGCCAAGTTTGCCGACACACTCTTTGAATTGATGAGCGATGGCGGGATCGACCTGGAACTCGGATCGCCGGCGAGCAACATCAGCGCCACTGATGCAGGCGTTACACTGACACTCGAAAATGGCAAAGTCATCAAGTCTGATGTCCTGCTTGTCACAGCCGGTCGGCTCGGCAATACCGACAAACTCGCTCTTGACAAGATTGGTTTGAAAACTGACAGCTACCAGATTCTCGCAGTGGATGGCAACTTCCGCACTAAAGTAAAGAACGTGTATGCCGTCGGTGACGTCATTGGATTCCCATCGCTGGCCTCGACATCAATGGATCAAGGCCGCCGCGCAACATTGTCGGCATTTGGCGGCAACGCGAAGACCCGCAAAAAGGTACCGCTCCCCTTTGGAATCTATACCATTCCCGAGATTTCCTATGTCGGTGAGACCGAGGAATCACTGCAAGAAAAGAATCGCGCCTACGAAACCGGAATCGCTCACTTTTTTGAATTGCCGCGCGGGCAAATTAACAACGACCACGACGGCATCCTGAAACTGATCTTTGACCGCAATACGCGCAAACTACTGGGCGTGCATATCATCGGCGAGCGTGCCACCGAGATTATCCATATCGGACAGGCTGTTATGTCATTCGGAGGTACGATCGATTATTTCGCCGACACGGTATTCAACTATCCGACGATCGCTGATGCTTACAAAACAGCGGCTCTAAATGGACTCAATAAATTGGGAATAATCGGCCAGCCGGTCGTGAAGAAACTCAAGAGCAAGATTTAGGTCGATAGCCACGCGTCGAGATACAGAATTACTATTCCACCCACACCTTTGCGATGGTCCAACTCACAGCGCGCTCATCATAACATAGCTGAAAGAAATTCGAAGTCGAATCTACTATCGCAAAGTAACGCAACTTCGCCTGACCGACATCCGATGTCCAGTCGCCCGTGATGCGATCAATCTTGTACGTCTTGCCGCGCCAGCGAAACCGACAGGGCTTGAGGCTCCGCCGCTCGAACACGGCTATTACCTCAATTTCGTCATCAAGATTTTGATACATTCGTTTCTCTGAAATGTCTTCTGCGACCTGAACCAGCAGGCGTATTACATCCGCCGCATTAATCCAACGACCTTGCCCGCAAGATAGAATCCCGGTGCATTCTTTTCAACGATGATCGGACCAAACGCCTCATTTTCCGGCTCGAGTCGGACCCGCCGCTTCTCGGGATAGAATCGTTTGACGGTCGCCTCATCACCGATCACCGCAACAACGATGTCACCCGGTTCGGCAGAAGATTGCTTCTTCACCAGAACAAAATCACCATCGAATATGCCGGCGTTCTTCATGCTCTCTCCCCTCACTTTGAGAGTGAATAGGTCACCTGACGGCAGGAATGAACGATCGACCACAATCCGGTCCGTGATATTCTCTTCGGCGAGCATCGGCTGGCCAGCGGGGACCTCACCGACCAACGGCACCATTACGGCATCGGCGATGCTCTCCTTTACCAAACGTATTCCACGCGATACGGCCGCCGACTTCTCAATGTAACCCTTTCTGATTAGCGCCTTTATCAGATCACGAACCGCATTGGTTGAACTAAGCCCAAACGCCTCGCCAATTTCGCGAATTGTCGGAGGTCGCCCCTCACGGTTGATACGCTCCTCGATATACCGATAAACCTCGCGCTGGCGATCAGTGAGATCTTCGTACGGGGACATTGATACCTCCTAATCTCCGATCTTTCATCTCACCCATACATACTGCACGCGTGTGCAGTCGTCAATCTTTTTTATCGATAATTTTCAAAAAAAGTGTATCTCTATCGCGGTTAGGCTTGTATAAATCTACAAATTGGCCGAAAATTGCGGTAACAATTGAACTATCAGAGGTTTAGCCTTGTCGTTGAATGTTAAGTTTGAATCAGCTAACTACGTAGATCGACTCCGGAGTGTCGCTCTTGCACTGCTGATCGGAATTTTGTCATTTGCGTCCGCATCGGCAAAGGAAGATGTAGAGCTCATTGGCGGTAGATTTGACTTCGGATATGTCCCCTTTGGCTCCACAGTCAAGCATAGGGCGACTCTTGTCAATCAGTGCGATACGATAGTCACCATCACCCGCGTCGTCCCCGGATGTGGTTGCACCCAGATACCCCTCAAAAAGAAGCAACTCGCACCCGGCGAATCCCTTGAGGTCGAGATTCTGCTCGAAACCGCCAAGATTCGCCAAGGTACCTTTCAAAAGGCCCCCGTCTTCTATACTGACAGTCGTGAGACGCCGCGGCTAACCGTCACCCTGTCGGGATTTAACCTCAAGGCGGACGATCCCCAACCACCGATTAAGGTCACCCCGAAGTTGGTGTATCTAAAGAAGGATCCGAATAACGTGCCGGGCCAGATTGAGATTGTCAATAAAACCGGCAAGAACATTATGCCTCGAATTGTTGACGGCGGCAAACCTAGTTTTCTCGAAGTCGAAATGCCCTTTCGGCAAATAATACCCGGCAAAATGGAAACTATGCGTGTAAAATTGATAGCCGGTTTGGTTCGTGAAGATAGACGGGATGAATCGATTACCTTGATTTTCAACGATCAGAAGCAATCGCGATTTACGATTCCGATATCCATTACCCGTTAAACATAGATATGTTGACTAAAGTCTGTAGGAGTAAAAATGAGACATAGATACTTAATGCTTGGATTGGCGCTTGCGCTATGTACAGGCGTCATCTTCGCACAGCAACGGGGGCCGAAAGCACTGGTCGTCGAGCCGAGATTCGATATGGGTTATATGCCGCAGGGTGCAAAGGTGGCGCATACCTTCTGGGTCAATAACATCGGCACGGACAGCCTGCGCATTCACAGCGTCCAAGTCAGCTGTGGTTGTACGAAGACCACAAATCCGACCGGCGCTATTGCTGTCAATGACAGCGTTCCGATAGAGGTGGTTTTTGATATCGGCACCCGCCGCAAATCACAGAACAAAACGGTCAATGTCAGTTGCAATGATCCCATCAGCAGTTCCCTTGAACTCGCGTTCTCCGGCTATGTCCATGAAGACAAGGAGTCGATTGGGCCAGTTAAGATCACGAAGAATGAAAAGCTGGATCTGACCAACGCCGATTTTGGCAAGACGGTAATGGTTGAGTTTGAGAATCGTACAAATGGCGAGATTCTCCCGCGCGCAATAATCTGGCCGACAGAGGTTCTGTCATTAGAGATGCCGAAAGCCGCCATCCCACCGAACGGGATCGGCAAGATTCTGGTCAGAATCAAATCGGCTCCACCACAGAAGAATTACACCAAATCGTTCACTATTGAGTTTAATGACGCATCCAAGAGCCGTTATACAATCCCCGTCCGGGTGTCAGAGTCATTGAGTTCCGCCAAGGCGAATCTGCAAAAAGGCTCTTAAATTCTGGGGAGAATGCATCTTGACAGGTTACGGTTTTGGTATTAAACTAATCAACTGTAGCAATTCACTTCGGAGGATGACTTGAAGAGACTCGTCAGCATTTGCCTACTTTGCCTGATTATGTGCGGCATCGTCTTGGCACAAACACCCGGCCAACCGGCGCAAAAGGCGCCTAGCGCAATCCCACCAAGCAAGGCCAAAATATATATAGACAACACTGACTTTCACTTCGGCTGGATTCCCAGCGACGCTTACGTGAGCCACGCATATTGGATGCATAGCCGCGGCGAGGATTCGCTCAAGATTCTCAGCGTCCGCCCTGGCTGAGGATGCACCAAGGCACCTCTGCAAAAAGAGGTGATCGCTGTCGGTGACAGCGGCTCGGTTGAATTGATATTTCACGCCACGGCCACCCAGAGGGGCATTCTGGCGAAGAGTGCAACAGTAACCTGTAATGATAATGATCGCTCAACTTTTCAGCTGCGGCTGAATGTGAAGATATATAACGGCGAGTCTCCCGATTCATTGTCGACGGTCAGTCTGTCATCCACTCGTCTGAAATGGAGTGCCGAAGAAAGAGCAAAAGAACAGAAGCTTCTTGTAAAGAACATCTCCACTGCTCCCGTCCGTATGAAGCTGGTCAGCCAGCCATTTGGATTTGTCGAGATTGCCCTGCCCGATGATGAAATCAAGCCGGGCAAGAGCAAGGAGATCAAAGTAAAGGTTGATAAGCTATTCGCTGAAAGTGAATTCAAAAAGTCATTCACTGTCGAACTCAGCGATTCGGCCAAAACGCGATTCACGGTACCCGTTACTTTCGGGGTTACGGAAATCGCGGCTCCGGTCACCAGACCCGGGCCGGCAAAGAAGGTGCCTTATGTCGATACGACTAAGGCCGGCGCGTCTGTCCTACCAGGCGGTAAGAAGTAACCGACCTTGTGGGAATGGAAATGTATCAAGCGCCGATCACCAGATTGGCGCTTTTTGTTTACGCATGTTCCTGCAGCTTGCGAACATGACCGCAAGCTTATGGTTTGGTATTTAGGGTCTCTTGATATATCGAACGACCGGAGGATAATTTGAGAAAAGTAATCACCATAGCGATTTCGCTTTTAACAGCTTCCGTGCTTTTTGCACAATCGAAAACACCTGAATTGAGCGCGTTTCCGCCCAGCAATGCTAAGGTTCAAGTTAACGAGACGAGTTTTGATTTCGGCCACATGCCCAACGATGCCAGCGTCAGCCACTCATATTGGCTCCACAGTCGCGGCGGGGACTCGCTCAAGATACTCCGCGTCAAACCTGCCTGCGGTTGCACCAAAGCACCGCTTAAAAAGGATGCCGTGGCGTCTGGCGACAGCGCCGAAGTCGAGCTTGTGTTTCGAGCCAACCCCGGCCAGAGAGGTAACGTCACAAAAACAGCGACCGTGACCTGCAACGACAACAACAAAGGTAATTTCCAGCTGAAGTTCAGCGCCAGGATTTATCCTAAAGAGTATCCCGATTCCCTGGCGCCTCTGACTTTGTCGGCCAGTTCGGTGAAGTGGGACCAATCATCCAAAAACAATACCCAGTCAATTATGTTGAAAAACGTATCGAAGATGCCGCTGAAACTCGATGTCGTCGCCGGACCCAATAGCTTCGTCGATTTAGAAATGGATGCCAAAGAGATTCCGCCGGGTGGAACTAAGGAACTGAAGTTCTCCGTGTCAAAACACTTCACCGGGCAGGACTTCACCAAGTCGTTTACCTTTGCTTGCAATGACGTTGCGAGGACGCGTTACTCGATTCCCGTTGTTATGGCAGCGCAGGTTGCTGCAGTCGCGCCGCCGCTGCAAAAGACATCGGCGACCAAGACGGACGCAAACGACAACACCAAGGGCTCGAATTAATCAAATCTTCCGTTCAGCCGAGCATACGGCAGATTTTCCCACGCCGCCGGAACCGAGCTTTCGGCGGCTTTTCTTTTGTCGCGCAGGGATAATTGGAAACGGACAGGCTGACCCGTTGAATGCTACTTCTGCAATCTGATCTTTTTGAGAAAGTTTCGGTAGGCCGCTTCAATCTGGTCGCGAGACATGTTTACGCCGGCGTTGTGACCGCCCTGAATTTCAACAAACTCCTTGGGCTCGTTGGCAGCATTATAGAGTTTACGGCCGAGGTGAAATGGAACAATCTCATCCATCGTGCTATGGATCACTAAAATTGGTGTCTCAAGTTCGCGGAGGATGATTTCAGAGTCATATTTTTCTCGGAGGAGCAGCTTGGTGGGAAGGAACGGGAACTGTAATTGGGCTACATCGTGCATAGCGCTGAAGGTCGACTCAAGAATGAGTCCATCTACTTGATATTTCGTGGCGAACTTCGCGGCCACCGCTCCTCCAAGCGAGCGACCCATCGCTATGACCTTGATGTTCTTCCCAGCGTACCACGATCTCATTGTGTCCGCTAAGACCACTAGATCGCGCTCGATCGCCTCTTCCGACGGTTCACCGTCTGAATCAAGATAACCTCGATACTCGAATGCAACGACCGTTGCACCGAGATTATACCAGGTATGATAGAGATCGATATTAGCCGAGATGTTGTCGGCATTGCCGTGAAAGCAGACGACGACTGATTGGGATTCAGTGTTCGGAATTCGCCAAACAGTGAATCTGATACTGTCGGAAGAGGCAAGCTTAAATGCCTCAAATGGCAGTCCAGCCTCTGCCGGAGTAGCGTATACGGCGCGATTGGGATGATAGATTATCTTCCGTTGCCAGAAGTACGCAGCCGAGCATATCGCTAAATATGCCGCTGCCAGCGTCAGGAATGCCGTCAGCAAGGCTCGCTTGGGGCGCGTCACGCTTTAGCGCAGCAAATCGTTTTCGATTTTCGCTTCCCACTCCGGATTGGATATCTCGCCTTTAATTGTGGAGTGGACTAATCGGTAATTGCCGTATCCGTCAAGGTCGACAAACAGGCAATAATCGTTCCCCGTCTGACCCGGAAGACGATCATAGAACCAGCGCTCAAACGGTTTTTGACCCATTGAAGACGGGTGTCGTTCAATGTTGTCTGGATTACCGTAGGTAATATAAACGCGACCGCGATCAGTCTTCCAGCCATCGTCCTTCGTAACCAGGGTAGTCGAGTAGTACTGATTTGCATACGCGAACCTGCGGAAAATCTCGTTCTTGAATTCGTTTACCGGACTCCCTGGCTTTGGATTCTTACGATCCCAAAACTGCGCCAGGAATGCCTTCTTACCTTCCAGGTCCAAATCGCGATACATGTTCTTCTCTTCCGACGTACTGATGTACTTAATCACCTGCTCCATCAGCTGCGCGTCCATGTTGGTAAATGCGGAAGAATCTGCCATGGTCGGTGACAATTGTTCAAATCCGTAGATCATCATGAATCTTTTGCTGGCAGAAGTCTTCAAACCAGTCGCCAAATCCTTGACCTCGATGTGAAGTTCGTAAGCTCCTCCCGGAATGCCCTTAACCGGTACGGCATCGGTCAGTACAGCGGTGGCACCGGGCTTCTTGTGTGTTCGAAGCGCATATTTCCGCAGTTCATATCCAAAGGCATCATGAAGCGTAGCCTGCACCGTAAATTCATTGCTGGGGTCGTTCTTTCCGGAGAGATTATAGACTTCTGTGTAGTAGTAAATCAACGAGTCATCATTGGAAAAATAACGATTTGGGTTCGGCAATACCCGGCGATTCGCCTTAATCAGTGATGAGCTTCTTGCCGTCGTGTCCTGCGGCTCAATATCGTACGCCATTTCCAGATCCGACATCTTCAGATCATCACCGGAATAGTCGCGAACATTCAGCTCGAAAGTCGCAAGTCCGCTTCGTTTCGTCGTTGCGTCCACCGCCGTGATCTTTAAGCTATACTTACCCGGAGCGAGCAGAAGCGGCAACACTTCAAAAATCCTCACATCCTTCTTGTAAGCATCCTCGAGGAATTGCACTGACATGATGACAAAACGCGACGAGCTATCGGCTAACACGCCATTCTTGTCAAAAGCCTCTGCATACAAAAATCCAATTGCTTCAAATACTCCCTCTTTATCTTCAAACTGGAAGTCTGCGCGCTGAAAGGCGCAATAAACCTCTACATAGCTCTTGGTGCGGTCCTGAAAATGAAGATAAGACGAGCCATCCGCCCAAATGCGGATTGGATCAATTAGAGCCTGTGCCGTCGCTGTTCCTGCTAAGCTCGCCAGCAGACAAGTCACCAACAATATCCGTTTCATGCTCTCACCATCTCCCTTACTCTTCTGCTAAGGTCCCATGCTTCCGCGGCTGCGCCAGTCTCCGTCATAGGGATACTGCAACTGGAAGTCGCCGTCACCGCGGTCGTCAACAAAGTAAAATTGCCGTCGTTGGCTATAATAATACCAGATTTGATAGGGCTTCCTGCCCAACTCAAACGGGTAGCGGTCAATTTGGTCAGGTTCCCCCCAGCGAATATAAATCGAACCGCGATCGGTTAGCCAACCTTCGCGATTAATCGTCGAATAGTATTGATCCGCGTACCGGATACGGCGGTAGTATTCCTCCCGAAACTCATTTTCTGCCGTCGTCGGAGTCGGATCCTTGGTCTTCCACCAGGTCTCGAACGC
>CAUJJY010000191.1 GCA_963205155.1 Candidatus Zixiibacteriota bacterium
CCGGCATAGCGCTGGCAGCGATCAAGGAGCTGTGCTCGCAAATGAAAGAGAAAGACAAATTGCACAATCTCGAAGTTCGGCGCCGTGATGAACAACTTTCCAAGCTGCAGATAGAGCTTCAAAAGCTTCGTGAAGAGTTGAAGAAGAAATAGCGGCCCACCGCTTCGGATATCGAGGAAGCCCGTCGCAGGACGGGCTTTTCCCGCACCATGACAGTCTGCCGCCCATTTAAGACATTTTTTTCTGCTTACACCCTATCTGGCGTCAGTTCTTGATGTTCCGGCAATTTTTCCGATTGATTTCATGGACTTTATAGGTATATTTAATCCGGACGTAGTCTCATTTGCAAAAAGTAATCAGCCAATACCATTAACTCTTCCTGGAGAAATGTATGCATCATTCTGTCCTCGTGCGGGCCATCCTATTCTCTCTCCTACTCTCGACATTCTTCAGCAATGTCAATGCGGTACCGTTGGTACTCTCGCATCAGGGACGGCTTCTGGATGCCGGTGATGCGCCGATCAGCGGGACGTTTACAATCGTCTATTCGATTTATGACGCACCGGTTGGCGGAACGCAATTGTGGATGGAGGACCACGTTGGAGTGGTCGTGACCGACGGATTGTTTTCGGTTGAATTGGGCAGTGTTGTGCCGTTGACAGCCGACATCGTAGCTGGAAGTGGTGGTGGTGGCGGCGGCGGCGGCGGCGCCATCCGTTTCCTTCAAGTACAGATTGCAGGACAGCCGCCGATCATGCCCCGCACGGCGCTGGTCTCTTCGCCTTATTCGGTGGCCTCCAGCAGAGTTTCTGGTGATATTCAGACGGCACCGGGGGAGTTAAAACTAAGCGCGGCTTCCGACACCAAACGGATTGGAATTCGGGTTGCGGATAGCCTGGCCGAAGCAAGCAGCATTGCGATCGATGAGCCCGGCGTGCAGATCGCATTGAGAATTACTCCAGACAGCACAGTATTTGACCAGGGACAGAGCTCGGGCAGCCGGGTGATGGTCCACAAAATTCACATGGGCGAAAATCGCATTTCGCAAGTAGTCACGCCAACAACTTCCGGCGTCGCAATCAACACCAAGGGTACAGGGGCAGAGAAGAGTCGTGTTGTAATGCAAACGACCTTAGGCGGATTGACTCCTGGTGCAAGTGCTGTACTCGATGCCGACTCTGATGGAGACGGCATCCCTGAAGGCGAGATTTCGCAGAGCGTGACGCCGACTACCAGCAATGTGGCAATCAAGACTAAGGGAACGGGAGCTGACCCCAATCGAGTTTTACTAATCGAGAATAAAGCCACACCGGGGGAATTAAGCAGTGTCAGTTCCATCGATAACGATGGCGACACGGTTCCGGAGAGCGAGATTTCACAGAGCGTGACGCCGACGACCTGCGGTGTGGCGATCAAGACCAAGGGGACGGGCGCGGACCCCAATCGAGTTCTGTTAATCGAGAATAGAGCCACACCGGGTGAACTAAGCAGTGTCAGTTCCATCGATAACGATGGGAACACGGTTCCGGAGAGTGAGATTTCACAGAGCGTGACGCCGACGACTTGCGGAGTAGCGATCAAGACCAAGGGAACAGGAGCGGATGCCAATCGTTCTGCCTTGGTTTCTTCAACAACCGAGGTCGGAGAGATTTCAACGGTGAGCACTTTGGATGAAGACGGCGATGGTCTTTCCGAGAGTTCCATTTCACAGCGCATCGCTCCGACAACCTCGAGCTTGGCGATCAAAACTAAGGGCACCAGCGCGCAGAGAACGCAGACAATAAGCGGTGATTGCGACGACGAATCGTCGGTGCTCTCGCTCGACACTGATGATGACGGTGATGGAATCGCAGACGCAAAGGTCGTGCTTGGCTCTGGCGCCTCGCTTCTGGGAGGAGCGCTGCCGGGAGGTGCGGTTATTTCGGCACGATACGACAACGATGATGACGGCATTGCTGAACAGGGAATTGACCAGATTGTTACTCCGACAACTTCTTCAGTTGCAATCAAGACCAAAGGAACGGGAGCGGATCCGAATCGCGTCATTGGAGGCACCGATGACACTACTGCCACAATGCTGATGGCGACGGACAGTGCGTCCATTTCAATGAAAGTTCGCAAGGGTGGCGTGATCAAAGGAAGCATCATCATCAACAATGGCTCTGCTTTAAGAATGGTAGAGATGGGCTCTGACGGCAATAGTTACTTTGCCTCTGGAGTTGGAATAGGCGTCGATGCGACGCACAAGATCGATGTCGCCGGCGGAGCTTATTGCGACGGCACAAACTGGGTGAATGCTTCGGATAGAAACTCCAAAGAGAACTTCGAAAGCGTAAACGGCGAAGAAATTCTTGAAAAGATTTCCGAGCTGGAAATCACCAAGTGGAACTACAAGGGCGACGATGATGCCCAGCATATTGGTCCGACGGCGCAGGATTTTAAGAAGACGTTTGGCGTTGGGGCCGACGACAAGTCGATTTCGACGATCGATCCGTCGGGGATTGCACTGGCAGCGATCAAGGAGTTGTATGCGCAGCTACAAGCGAAGGACAAGGAGATGAAGGAGCTTCGCGAGGAAATGGCGAAGTTGAAGAAGGAGATGGCGAAGAAGAATTAAGTTCGGTGACCTCCCGAAATCAAGAATCCGGCGGATGGAGATGTCCGCCGGTTTTTTTGTGGGTGGGACAGCGGTGATACTCGACGCCAGATTATGTGCCTGCCAAAAGGCTGTTACTGGGCGACTTCGGCAGCCGCTCTTAGGTTTGTTGAGAGAGACACCGATTCTGTCATACTGAACCGCCACGCGGGCGAAGGATCTGTTAGTCATTGTTACGCAACACGAACAGATCCTTCGCTGCGCTCAGGATGACAGTATTGGACAGTTTTTCAACAGCCGCTTTCGCGGGGAAGACGAGTAATAAGGAATGCAGTGGAATGGAAACGCCGGCGGGAGTGAATCCAGCCGGCGTTTTGTTGCGACGGGGGCGCTGGTGCGCGATTACTTCATCAAAACCATTTTCTTCTGTTCAGAGAAGCCATCGGTCTGAATTCTGTAGAAGTAGATGCCTGAAGCAACGCTTGAGGCATCAAAGGTGACCTGATGTGTGCCTGCCGCCATCGGACCATCGACGAGGCGGGCAACTTCCTGACCAAGAATATTGAATACCGTCAATGACACCTGCGACGCCTTCGGCAGAGCGAAGGAGATCGTGGTGGTCGGATTGAAGGGATTGGGATAGTTCTGGCTCAATTCAAACGACTCCGGCAGAACCGAGGTAGAGCGATTAAGTTCAGCGGCAAGGGCGGATTCTTCGTCGGCTTCGATCTCGACCATCGGGCTCGGAGCGACAGCCGGGAAAGCAACCACCGTACCGTTGGGAAGAGCGGCGAAGATTCCGAATGCCGGGCCGTTGCCGTTGGCGGCAGGGTTCAGGAAGCCGGATGCGAATACTACTGCCGCACCGCCACCAAGTCCAGAAAGGTCGGCAGTGAATGAGGCGACAGATGCAGTGCTGTTGCCGGGCGTTACGGTAAGTGTGTAGTTCTTCGCGAAGAGGAACTTGTTATCGGTGAAGTCGCCATAGGACGCATCATTGACAACTCGCCAATTCCATCCGCTTCCGACACGGGCGTAAATATCGACAGTCGGTGCATCGGTAGAACCGTGGAAAATGACGGTGCTGATGCCGAACTTGGTATTTGATTGTTCGCGAATTCCATCGACGGCAAAGAGATTGAAGCCAGTGACGGCTCCATCCGGATTAGCGGCAAAACCGCCCGGATTGAGTACGCCGTTGGCGATAGCAACATAGGTGCGGCCATCTTCAAGGGTGACCGGAATCGTTGCGATGGCGTCATTGGCGGAGGTGCTGTTGCCCGGGGCGACACCGATATTGAGTTGAACGCCAGCAGGAACGGTGCGGAATTCGGTTGCTTCACGGAAGGCGAAGTTGTCTTCATAGAGGGCGCCGTTGACATAGATGTCGACCACAGAAGCGGCCGGATCAGCGGCATTATGAATGACCTGCAAGCGAGCGGTCGGGGTCACAGGCGGAAGAGTCACGACGGTTCCATTCGGCAATGCGGCAAAGAGACCGAAAGCGGCGCCGTTACCGTTGGCGGCAGGATTGAGAAAGCCGGAAGCAAAGACGACGGCGGAACCGCCATTGAGGCCGGAAAGGTCGGCTTCAAATGTCGCGACGATCGCGCTGTTGTCATTTCCGGGCGTAACGTCGAGCATGTATTTCTTGGGCGCCATAGTAGTGTAGCTGGAGAAATCACCATAGCCCGCATCATTTACGATTGGACCGAAGGGCCAGCCACGGGCAATGATATCGACAGTCGGAGCATCGGAGGCACCATGGAAGCCGATGACATCGACTCGATAGAACCACCTGGCACGCTCGCGGATATCGTCTTTGGCGAATAAAGTGAAGCCGATCGGACGAGCATCGGGATTTGCGGCAAATGCCGACGGGTCAAGCACGCCATTGGCGAACGCTACGTAAGTCTTATTCGCTTCCAAGGTCACGGGGATGGTGGCGATGACGTCATTGGCGGATGTGCTGGTACCGGGAGCAACACCGATATTGAGTTGGACGCCGGCGGGAACTGTGCGGAACTCTGTGGCTTCGCGGAAGGCGAAGTTATCCTCGTAGAGAGCACCGTTTACGTAAATGTCCACGACTGCGGCGCCGGGATCGGCGGCATTGTGGATGACCTGAAGACGGGCAGTCGGCAAGATTGCCGGAAGAGCTGCGACAGCGCCGTTCGGCAACGCCGCGAACAGGCCAAAGGCAGGACCATTAGCGTTGTCAGCCGGGTTTAAGAAACCGGAGGCAAAGACGACGGCGGCTCCGCCGGCGAGCCCGTTGAGGTCAGCTTCAAAGGAAGCGACAACTACGTTCTTATTGTTTCCGGGCGTGATTTCGAGTGTGTATTTTCTGGCAAAGAGCGAACGGTAATCCGAGAAATCGCCGTAGTTGAGGTTGTCGAAAAGCGGCGAGATGTTATTGCCGCGAATGCGGACATCGACGGTCGGTGCATCAGTTGCTCCGTGAAAGGCGATCAAGTCGACGGTGGATTTCCACTTTGCTTCTTCGCGGATGCCGTCGCGCGCATAGAGATTGAAGCCGATCGGGCGCGCATTCGGATTAGCGGCAAAGGCTGTCGCGTCCAGGACACCGTTTGCAATTGCGACATAGGTCTTCCCTGCCGCAAGCGTAACCGGGATAGTAGCAATCACATCGTTTGAAGATGCGGAGTTACCGGGAGCGACACCGATGTTAAGTTGGACATCGGCGGGGACGGTGCGAAATTCAGTAGCTTCGCGAAACGCGAAGTCATCTTCATAAAGGGCGCCATTGACGTAGATGTCGACGACTGAAGCGGCCGGATCAGCGGCGTTGTGGATCACCTGAAGGCGCGCATCAGCGGCCTGGGCGATTGCAGCGGTGAACAAGATCATCGTCACCGCGAGTAGCTTTATTGTGAATTGTCTCATGTTATCCTCCAGCTGTGTTCTGCTGATTTGAACTTGTCTATTCGTTTTCTGTGTTGCGTGTCCGATTGATTCAAGAGATGAGCGAGAGATATTTCTCCCGCTCATCCGGGCGGGTAACAGGAGTGATGGACACAACGGTACTCTCTGTTCTCCAAGTGCACTCTTTACTTTTGGAAGGACACTGCGCGGAACGTGTCACTACAGGAGTCGGAATTTGCGCAGTGCCCTATCCAAAAAGTGTTACTTCTTTGCGTCGTCCTTCGGGAGGATGACCGAGTCGATGACGTGGATGACGCCGTTGGAGGTCACGATATCAGTCGTGATCACTTTGGCGCCGTCTATCATGACGCCATCTTTGCCGGCACTAACTTTGGCCATTTGACCATTAACGGTCTTAGCTTCGGTCAGTTTGACAACATCGGCAGCCATGACCCTACCGGAGACGACGTGATAGGTAAGAATCGAGGTGAGCTTCGCCTTGTCAGCGAGCAGGGCTTCGACAGTACCTTTCGGCAACTTGGCGAACGCTTCATCTGTCGGGGCAAAAACCGTGAATGGTCCGGCACCCTTGAGGGTCTCGACAAGACCGGCAGCCTTGACGGCGGCGACGAGCGTATTAAATGAACCGGCGGCGACAGCGGTTTCGACGATGTCCATCGGTTTTTGAGTAGTTTTGGCTTCCATCTTGGTATCTCCTGTTTTCTGCACGGTAGCGGCGGCGTCTTTGCTGCAGCTATCTGCGTTGAGGTTTCCGATTCCGGTGAAAAGCAGCGCAATGACGGCTGCGGCGGTGGTAAGTTTCTTGTTCATATTCTGTTTCTCCTGTTATGTTTGCCAAAATCCTGATTTGTGAACGTGCTTAGTAGCTGCGTGCAACAACGCCCCAGCGGCGCTGAATTGACTTGAAACCGGCAGCCTGATAAATTGCGGCGATGCCAACGACCACGTAGATGGTCTTTGCCAGGAAGGTTCCGTCTCCAAGCAATGTGGCAACAAGGTCGAAATTGAAGAGGCCGACCAAGCCCCAGTTAAGCCCGCCGATGACGAGGAGGGCCGCTGCGATGACGTCGATTGTTCTCATTTTTGTTCTCCTTATAATGTTTGGTACTTTAAGTTGTTCATTCTCAATCACGGTATAAACTACGTTCTGTCTAATAAACATCTAAGTTTTCAGATGGTTCACATGTCTAATATTAAGTTTGTATCAAATCTGTCTATTATTATGCTCGAAGCTGGATTTATTTTATCCTAAATCATTTGTTTACAATCATTTACGAATCTGCCGACAATTTGAATAGAGTTTGGATGGATTGGACTGACTGTCCCGCGGAACAATGATGAAGGGAAAAGATCTGTGTTGATTACCTGGGACGAGGATTTAAGGACGGGCAATGCCCAAATTGACCACCAACATATGTACTTGATAGAGCAAGCGAATCGCTTCTATGAGACACACGAAAACAACTTCGGGCAGGAGAAGATCGACCGGATGTTCAGTAACTTGAAGAGGTACGTTGGGAAACATTTCCAGGCGGAAGAACGGTTGATGGAGGGGTTGGCCTATCCAAAGTTATCCGAGCACCGGGAGCAGCATCTGGAATTTGCTGCCAAAGTGAATGATCTCGAGCAGCAACTACAATTGGGTGAGAAGATAACAGCGACAACGCTGAAGTACATTTTGAGGGATTGGCTCGTGCACCATATCCGACAGCACGATTTTGAACTGGCGGGGTTTACGAAAAAGAACAGAGCCAGAACCATACCGTCACTTTGAGCGATTTGTCGTGAAATAATGACTGATGAAGAATCGGAGATCTGCAATAAAGCAGTCTCCGATCTTTCTTTGGGCTTAATACTTCTGAAGCGACAGATTAGCGCTGTCTTAAGGCGTCGCGAATTTCGGTAAGAAGGACTTCTTCCTTAGTTGGGGCCGGCGGCGCAGCCGGAGCTTCTTCTTTCTTCTTCTTTAGGCTATTCATAGCCTTGACCACCATAAAGATTGCGAAGGCGACGATAATGAAGTCAATGACCGTCTGGATGAATTTGCCATAGGAGATGACAACGGCGGGGGCTTCACCGACGGCTTCTTTGACAGTGAGCGCGAGGTTGGTAAAATCAACTCCACCGAGCAGCACACCGATCGGCGGCATGATGACATCAGCAACGATTGACGAGACGATTTTGCCGAAAGCGGCGCCGATCACGATACCGACAGCCATATCGACGACATTGCCGCGCATCGCAAATTCTTTGAATTCCTTCAGCATGAGTACTCCTCCATAAGTTTAAACCGATTATTACCAGGCCGGATGTTGTGAGCGGAGTGCAGCCGCTCCTTCAGAGATCTATTTGACTATACCCGAACGGGTACCTGGTTGTCAACTTAGAACTTGTTGGTGATCGGCCAGCGGCGATCCCGACCAAAGGCGCGCGGCGTGATGCGCGCACCCGGAGGAGATTGACGCCGTTTGTATTCGGCGGCGGCAACCAAGCGAATAACGCGACGGACGATGGCTTTATCAAAGCCGGCGGCGATGATCTCCTGTTCGTCGGTATCGAGTTCCACGTAGAGGCGCAAGATTTCATCGAGTACTTCATAGGGCGGGAGTGAGTCGGTGTCGAGTTGATTGTCTTTGAGTTCGGCGGTCGGCGGGCGCTTGATGATTTCGCGGGC
>CAUJJY010000192.1 GCA_963205155.1 Candidatus Zixiibacteriota bacterium
TGCGGTCTGATATCTCGAAGCCGACGACGCGATATCCGGCGTGCACATACTCGATCGCCAGCGGCAGACCAACATATCCCAGACCGATAATGCCGATAACGGCAGAACGGTCCTTCAATTTTTGCGCCAATTGATTCTTCAATTCATCCTCCAGAAATCCAACGTATCGAGCAAAGTCTGCTCGATCTTATACTTGGGATTGTATCCTAGTTCCTTCTTTGACTTCGCGATGCTGCCGACCAATAGCGGCACTTCAACCGGGCGAAGCAGTTCCTTTGCTATCTTGATATCTATTTCGGCAGTTGACAGATTAGTCAATAGCTTCAAATAGTGGCGAATGCTGTCCGCCTTTCCGCTGGCGAGAATATAGGCCTCGCCAATTCTGCCTTTGGTCGCCGCCAGGCGGTAGCCATTGACGATGTCACGTACATCGCTAATGTCGCGTCGTGCTGTCACGTTACCGACCTTGATTGTCCCAGGCTTTCCTGACCGCTCGATTTGGGTAATCTGTGAGCAAAAATCCGGTATGACGTAACCGGTTGCCTGCCGAGGACCGGTGTGGTTAAACGCGCGAATCCGGACTATTGGTAGACCATAGGCGCGGAAATATTGATAGGAGAGGATATCAGCGGCTGCCTTGGAGGCACCATACGGCGAGACGGGATGCAGCGGATAATCAGGCAATATTGGCATTTTAGATGGTGGCAACGGTCCGAAAATATCTGCGGATGACACAAAGACAATCTTCGCAATAGTCTTCGAGTTACGCAATAACTCGTACAGGCTTTGGGTACCCATCAAATTGACCTTCATCGTTTCAACAGGAGCGGAAAAGGACTTTCCAACGGCGGCCAGTGCTGCAAGATGAAACACCCATTGCGGTTTTGCCGTATCGATTGCTCGTTTGAGAGAACGAGCATCATTAAGTGCCGCAGTTACCACCGTGACATCTTTCTTGAAGGCTGCAATATTGTCGCGCCGCTCACCCTTTAAGGACGTCCCGAAAACTTCAATATTGTGCTCAAGGAGATTTTCGGCTAAGTGCGAACCGGCAAATCCGGTGATGCCGGTAATGAATGCTCTCATAGATTGTGTTTTTTCTTCAATGCCGCCATATCCGAGTCAACCATCATCACGACCAACTGCTTGAATGTTACCTTTGGGTCCCAACCGAGTTTCTTGCGTGCCTGCGTTGAATCGCCCAAAAGAATATCAACTTCAGCCGGACGTACGAAACGTTGGTCGATCTTGACGTACTGTTTATAATCGAGATCGAGACGCGAGAAGGCAATATCGGCGAACTCTCTCACTGTGTGATTCTCGTTTGAAGAAATGACGAAGTTCTCGGGCTTCTCCTGTTGGAGCATTAACCACATGGCGACGACATAGTCTCCAGCATAGCCCCAATCGCGCTTGGCATCCAGATTACCCAGATATAGCGTGTTAGCCAAGCCGAGTTTAATCCGCGCGGCACCATCGGAAATCTTGCGCGTCACGAATTCCAGCCCTCGGCGCGGTGATTCGTGATTGAACAAGATCCCGGAAGAGGCGTGGATATCATATGATTCACGATAGTTGACGGTAATGAAATGGCCGTAAACCTTGGCAACACCATACGGAGAACGCGGGTAAAAGGGCGTATTTTCAGTTTGCGGCACCTGCTGCACCTTGCCGAACATCTCCGATGAAGATGCCTGGTAGAATCTAATTTTCGTGTCAACCTTGCGGATAGCTTCAAGTAGTTTGGTGACACCAATGGCATCGAACTCTCCAGTCAAAACGGGCTGGGTCCAGGAGGTTGGCACAAATGACTGGGCAGCCAAATTGTAAACTTCATTTGGTCGAACATCTTCAATCATGTCAAGAAGCGAACCTTGATCATAAAGGTCAGCCTGAATCAGTCGCAGCTTGTCTTTGATATGATTGATTCTTTCGAAATTTTCTGTCGACGACCGACGTACCATGCCGTAGACTTCGTAGCCCTTTTCCAAGAGCAATTCGGCGAGGTACGATCCGTCCTGACCGGTAACACCGGTTATTAATGCGCGCATCATCATCTCCGCATTAGGGTTGGCTGGAATATATGACTGGCGGTTCTGAAGTCAAGCCTTGAGGCAGGACTCTCCTCGTCCGCAAGAATGCGGCTTGTCTCCGCTTCATTCTCTCATTATATATACCCCCCTATGATTCGGATAGACAAGAAACTGTTGTTTTATAAGCTGCCGCCAATCCTGTTTGCCGGCCTAATTCTGTTGCTTTCCTCGCTCCCGAATGCCCATCCGCCTTCTTTTGATATCCGCAATATTGATAAATTCTATCACGGTTTGGAGTACTTTGTGTTCGGACTGCTGATATTCAGGGCTTTTCCAGATCTCCATACTTCTTCCCGACGGGTTGTCTTCTATCTGCTGCTTTTTGCTTTCGGATTTGCTTATGCTGCTATTGACGAGACGGTACAGTGGTTTGTTCCGAATCGCGATTCGTCGATCGGGGATTGGTTAGCAGATGTAATCGGCTACACGGTGGCGGGGTTATCCATGATCTGGTATCGAAGTCGCAAATAACCGGACAGTAGTTTCTGACTGAAGATTAGATTGCGTTGACATTAATAGCCTGATTTCTATCTTAAAAGCATTATGAAATACCAACGAATTAAAGGCACCTTTGATATTCTTCCCGACGAATCGGCGAAGTGGGTTTATCTCGAAGAAATCGTTCGGGACGCCATGCGGCGCTTCAATTATAAGGAAATCCGCCCACCGGTGTTCGAGATGACGGAGCTGTTTGCACGCGGTATCGGCGAAGGAACGGATATCGTCTCCAAAGAGATGTTCAGTTTCACCGACATGGGCGGACGGAACCTCACCTTGCGCCCGGAAGCTACCGCTTCGGTGGTGCGGGCATTTATCGAGGAATCACTTGGCAAGAAGTCACCACTCAACAAAGTGTATTACATCGGCCCGATGTTTCGACAAGAGAAACCGCAGAAAGGGCGCCAGCGGCAGTTTCACCAGTTCGGAGCCGAGGCGATTGGTTCATGTGATCCCAAGATAGACGCCGAGATTATTGCGATCAGCGTTCAGATCCTGCGAGACTGCGGTGTAAGTCAGTTCGAAGTTGCGATTAACTCTGTCGCAACACCGGAGATTCGAGCTAAGCATCGTCTTGAACTGCTGAAATTCGTTCAGCCAAAGGCGGAGAAATTCCCGGCGGTCGATCGCGAAAAGATTGAACGCAATCCGTTGCGCTTGTTTGACAGCAAGGAGCAACTTACTCGATCGCTAATGACCGATGCGCCGCTGTTGGAACAATTCTACGATGATGATGTCAGGCGGGATTTTGACCAAGTTATGCTGATGCTGGAAAAGCTCGCGATCCCGTACACAGTCGATCCGCGTCTGGTCAGAGGCCTAGATTACTATACCCGTACAGCATTTGAGGTTCGTTCAAGTCTGCTGGGAGCACAAGATGCGCTT
>CAUJJY010000193.1 GCA_963205155.1 Candidatus Zixiibacteriota bacterium
CCAAGATTGGTCATCTCTGCCAGATTGGCACCTTTGCCGCCGAGCAAGTCACGCATAACTGCGGTACCTTCGGCTTTCCCGCCACCAAAGTAGTAGCAGTACTTGAGATCAGCAGACGGTGGGAGCGGTTTCCGGGATTCCTTGAGGTCGTCCTTTGCCTTGGTCCTGACACCTATTCCGCGGACCTTCGTCGTTGTAACTTCAGTCGCTTTGCGGTCTTTGACCATTTTACCTGCCGGGATTTGCTTGCCAACCTTGGCAGTCTTGCCGACAGTTTTGGATTTGGCAGGCGCCACTGCCTTTTTTGGCTTTGCAGCCTTGGCAGGCACCTTGGATTTATTCTTCGATTTCACTGGAGACTTCTTGGGTGACATCGCACAATCCCATTTCTTCGGTTAAATTCAAACTGGCGCAATATAGTGTTTTTAGACCAAAAACAAAAGTGCTGCAGTAAATTTCTAAAAAAGAGACTTACTGCAGCACCTCATTGTTGTCGGAACCGATGGCGAGACTACATCGTGAACATTTTCTCGCCGGAGATAATCTTCTGGAGCATTTTCAGCGTTTTTTCCGCCGGTGAATGCATGATATCGTGCGTGTTGTAGGTCACTTTGACCGAGTCACGCCGAAATTCCATGGCATTGCGCCCTTTGGCGCCCGGAACACGCTGTTTTTTCTTGTGAAGCAGGTTATACTGGCGCTGATACTCCTTGGCTTTTTCGCGGTGAGCCAAGTAATACTGGCGCTGGTACTCCTGCCGTCTGCGCTTCGCCTCTTCTGGAGAGACCGGATCCTTGCGCCGACGCCTGGTTTTCGTTAGTGTAATTTTTGCCATCCCCGCCTTCCATGGCCTGAAGGTTACAATGACACACCCAAAAATTAAAAAACCCTTGATTTTCGCGGGCTCTCAAACGGTACTGATGCAACTAATTTAGTACGTTGCACTTATGCTGTCAAGAACTTTTTTTGCTTTTTGAGAAGTTTTTTGATGATTTTTGAACGTAGACTGTAACCCTATAGCTTATAGAGATCTCCGAAACTTTAACTTTTTACTCAATCCTATTGGACGCCCGGCGCAAGCAGAAATCGCTTGGATTTGCTGGAATTCAGCGCAAAACCGCAGACACATCTACTTTCTAATCATACGCAGGGGACACAAAGAGGTTCCGAATTCGGTCGCGAATTGCTGAAGAATGTTTACGAATGCGCCTATGGAAGAGTCATGAGAAGTTAAGTTGGGTCTACGAATACTATGAAGGGAACGGCGCTACGATGTAATGGCGGTGATCCAGTCACGCAGGTACTGGATTCGCTGGATGAACAGCGAAATACGCGCCATCACCGTGTAACCGAAGGACGCACCAAAAGCGATCATCAGTGTGTAGATGCCGATCTTGGCGCTGCCGCCGAACCAGCCCTTGTGTTCTTTGGAGAAGAAAAAGTAGATCAGGCAACACATAACGCCGATGATCACGAAAGTATCCCATGCACCTTGCGGCACCATCAGGAATCCAGTAGCGCTGAAATCGAATTTGAATTTCAAGATACTCGCACTGATTTGTTCGACGACGCGATTCTTGAGTTCGAGCGGAATGGTCAAGCCGGAAGCGATACCTATATAGAACGCCAACGGATAGCGACTGACCCAAGACCACTTTTTCGAGAAGCGGGTCCACATCAGCATACCGAGAATGAGCGGAATGAAATACCACCACTGATCAAGCGCCCAGCCCTCGTCACCCTTTACGAACAGCCGCTGGCTCATGATGGGCCAGAGGTTGGTCTTGATCAACAGGACGACAAAGTAGCCGGCGGAAATACCGACGACCAGATGTTCTGCGATCTTATAGAGCACGTTATCTTTGTAAAGGAAAGAGAACGTAAAGATCGTCAACAATGCACCCAGAGTCAGCCAGGCAGTTTCCATTATTCCTGTCCTCCGGAGCGTTTTCTGGCCCTACGGTCCATGAAGAAACCGATATTGCCGATTACGATGAATGCGATAATAACGATATGGGCGAACACCTGAATCTTCATAGCCTCAATTGCCGGTCCGGGATTCTTTGCCAAGTGCTCGTATTCCGCAGCACCTTTCATTCCACCAATGATTCCAAAGATCTGTTCTGACTGATAGAATGGATAATAGTCAGCGGCCATAACTCCCGTCGTTCCGAGGGCTACCTTGACATTGTAACGGCCGTTGGCATTCGCGACCCAGGCATCGGCCACGTTGCCGCCGGAGATGCTGATGACGCATTTGACGTCGTCGTAGTTCTGAATGCCCTTCATGATCGGAATCGAATCAAGGGGTGTGTTGTAGTAATCGGCCGGGAAATTTACGCGGAAATTCTGTCCCATACTCAAGATCACGAGCGCATAGTAGGGTCGATATCCGAGGAAAACGAAATCCGTGCCGTATTTCGGCGTAATTCTGGCATACATGGTACTGGAATCCGCAACACCTTTGAGTGCTTCATCAACCATACCGGCGCCATTTTGCGAAAGCGTCAGAGTGATCACCTTGAGTTTTTTGCGGAAGCATTGCTCGAGAATGGTATATGACATCGGATGGAGTTCAGCCATCGCATTAGGATCGTAATCCATGGCGACCAAGATGTAATCGCCTTCTTTGAGTTCTTCAATAGTGTTGTAGATAACTTCGACTTCCTTGGCTGCGGTCGCAGGAATCGTAATCGGTACAAAGATAGCTCCGACGATTACGATCGCGAGAATCAGGAAGATCCAGCGGCGATCAAGGACTAACAGGCGTTCGTAAAGAGTCATCGCTCCTACCTCAATCCTTCCCCAGATAAGCCCGCTCGATGCCGAGAACGACCTTGAGGGCGGTGGCGACCATTCCCAAGCCGACGCCGATAATGATGGCGCGCTTGGCGGCAAGATTTGGAACCAGCAACAACCAGTTCGAAGTATCGTTAATATAGACCGAGAGCGGTCCCAGCGGAATTACGCGCAACATCATGATCAATGCCGCTACCAGCAATACCGCAGAGACGACCGTACGAGCGCGGAAGGCGCGGTAGGCCGCTGAAGCGATGAAAAAAGCCAACAGGCTGAACATTGTCGATTGAATCGGAATCATCACGAAGCGGAACAAATGACTGAAGGTGTAGTCATCGAGCCCTGCGCTCCAGGGATTCAATCCGAGAATGATCATGGCGAAGAGGCCGGCAAGGGAAATATACGTGTAGTTATGATCATGAGTCTTGCGCTGGATTTTTTCAATGCTGACGCGGATCAATGACCAGATGCCGAGCGCAAGCGCGAAGATTCCGATGATGACGGTCCAGTCGAGCATGAATTCATAAGCGCGATCGGAGATTTCGGCAGGCACGAAGTATTGGATGACCAAGAATATGCCGGAGACAAAGACGAGTAAAAGTGGCAATTGGCGTTTCATTAAAAGTCGTCCTCTTTAGGTCATCTCAAAGAATTTTTGCACCCACTCGGGGCTCGTCAACAAGCGCAGGGCAATGCCGCCCAAGATACTGATAATAACAAGACCCTTGAACCAGTCCTGTGCCTTTAGCGTACCGAGCAACAAGGGCTCGCGGCCAAGATAGGCACTGGCAGCATAAAGCTCTTCGCCAATCAAGGTGTAATCGCAAGCCACGACGAAGAACGGCAATTGCGCGATTTCGTCTGTGCCGGAGATCTGTATCGAGCCAGACATAACACCGGTCTCGGCCAGAAGCAGTGACTCGGCGTAGAATTTTCCCAGATAGAGATTGGTTGCCGGCTTCTCACGCAACATCGTGCCGTTAACGGCGGCGACGTATGCAAATTGCGCCTGCGTCACGAAGTAAACTGAATCTTCGATGAATGAATCGGGGCGACCCGCATCAGCATAACCGGTCTTGACGGTTTCCTGCGCGACGGTCATGACGATTGGATCATAGCATGGTACCAGGATGGAAGTTTGATATTCAGCAACGCGGCGAGATACACGGCCAAGAATTGTAAACGATGCAATGGTTGCGATATCCGACGCGGTGCCCAGTCCCAGTACATAAAGGATTGGTCGGCCCATTTCAGTGGCACGGCCGATGGCTTCATCGATAGCTTCAATACCCGCCAACGGGCGAACATAAAGGTTCATTCCCTTCTTAGCGGCATTGATAAAGAACAGAGTCAACCCGAAGAATATAATAGTATAGAGCAAGACGGGAATTCGAGTGCCGTTGAACCAGTTGTCACGCGCCTGCATTGGTCCGGCAACCGATGAGAACGATTTGCTGTCCAGCGTTATTGCTGCAACTTTGTAATAGAAGTCTTTACCTTTGGGGAAATAGCTCGCGCTGGATTCTTCACGCTCACCGCGATCATTATATACGCCTGCACCCTTGATTGCCGATCCGCGCTTCAGCCACAAGCTGTCGGGCGCGTCGGCAGATTCAGCGCGATAAATCTCATAGAGAACAACGTTGTCTGCTCCAGCACCATCGTCGGCTGAAAGCGTCCAGCGAACTTCAATGGCGTGGCCATTATCATTGGGCGAATCTCGAAGAACGACGTTATTCGGCGGAGAAGGCGGAACCGGCGCAGGTGTGTAAGTGGCATCCTGTCGCGGTTGAGTTTGAACTGAATCTGATTGAGCAAATGAAGATTGTACTGTGACCAGGAATATGGCGACAACGAGTGGTATGAAGAGTCTCAAGCTGAACAAGTATCGTCTCAAGTCGTTCATAAGGTGCTACAATATATTCAACCAGTCGTGAAACAAAAAGGTAATTCTTCCAACTAACAAAGAAATTCTTCCCATCACGGTATATCCGAAGGAAGCACCGAAGGTCACCATGAGAATCCAGATTCCGAGACGCGAGGCAACCCCGAAAGCACCCTTGTGCTCCTTGGAGAAGAAGAAGTATATCAATCCGCACAGAACGCCGATGAAGATGACTACATTTGTCAGAATTTGGGCAAACTGCCCTTCCATAGAAAATGAGAAGGTACTGAAGAAATGACTTATTCCCTGCCAATCAGGCAAGAGCGGAATGAAGGTGTTGTTCATTTGCTGAATGAAGTCCGACTGCAAGTAACGCGGCAGGTTCAAGCCGGCAGTGGTTCCAATGATGAATGCCAGCGGCCAGCGGGAGATCCAACTCAATTTCGGGAAAAGTCTCATTAAGAGTAT
>CAUJJY010000194.1 GCA_963205155.1 Candidatus Zixiibacteriota bacterium
GGGGTTGAGTAGGGCGAAGTTAGTACTCTTACGACAAGTAAATGAACGACGGCAGAGTGAATACTCTGCCGTTTTTTTGTTAAGACCTCATCGGCAATTCACTGGTGGTACTGTTCTACTTAAACTGGTAGCTCAAATTGCCGCTCAACAAGTAGAGAAAGATGTCATCTTCCTTGTCGTCGTGATACTCGAAGCTGGAACCGCCAATGACGGAGAAGCGAATGCGGTCGGTGAGATTAAAGTCCGTGAGAAGATCGAGATTCACGAACCAGTGGTCGGTATAGAAGTCCGAGTCGTTGCTTGAGTAGTTGCGCCATCCGAATTGGCTGTCCAAACTGAAAGTAAATCTTCGCGACGTCAAATTCTCGTAGCCGGCGAGCAGTTTGGTTGCCTGGTAATCCTGCTCATTGTAAACGGCATCGGAAGCTTGAAACCGCTCGCGAGCGAGACCAAGGCTGAATGTTGAGAGGAGATCATAGCGATAGTTCAACTCCAATTGGGACAGAATGCGCAAGTGGCTAAACGAGGCAATGCTCTGGTCGTCAAATTTGTAGTATTGCAGATCGAGTTGCGGCGAAAGCTCCAGTTGTTCCGCTATGGAGAAGGCGGCGTCAAAGTAGGGTCCGAAGAAGTAGTAATCATCATCGGAGTCTGCCCACGAGTAGCTCTTCCGCTCGAAATAGATGCGTGATTGAATCGACTTGGAGGCGCCGATGTAGTCCAGTCCGATTTCGGCAATTCCCTTGCTGAAGTCGAGCAGGGATGAATCATAGCTGTCGCGCTGGTCGTAGCGGAGGGCAAGTTCCAATCCGGAGAAATCTCCCAGTTGCCGCGTGAGGCGCAGGCGCGATTCATGCTGTCGATAGCCGTAGACCGACGCGGAGTGGTTGGCATATCCGGTGTACTCGAATTCCTGCGAGATTTCCGCTTCCCAGTTGTCGGTCTTGAGCAGTGCATACCCGAGTCGCGAGCTGTTTTGAAAGCGGCTATCGTAAATGGTGAAGTCGTCCGAGTTGCTGTAAGATTTGAACTCGGCATCAGATGTAAATCTGAGGGCGCCCCATTCGATCCGGAAGTTGAGCTGATTGCGGATTTTCTCATCCGAGAAGAAGACGTTGTTGGACAGGGTCATCTTGGTGGGTCCCTTGCGCTTCAACTCAAGCCGGAGGTTGACACCCTTCTCATCAATGCGATCAGAGTAGCTCTTCAGCTCAGCGAGCGAATCATCGCTAATGCCGAGTGTGTCAATATCGCGGAGATAGTAGTCCTGGGAAATGAAATCGTAATTGAGCCCGGCTTTGCCGTTCCATTGCCAGCTGCCTGCGTAGACAGGCAAGGAAAACAAGGTCAGGACCAGAAAAGAGAAAAGTCTCTTCGCCGATTGGGCAAAGAGACTTTGACGGGGTAAGTCAAGTCTCATCTACCAGGCTCCGAGAATCCTGGCTGCCTGTTGGTTAAGTTCAATAACGACCCGCACGACCACAAGCGCGCGTTGTTCTTCACCTAGTTCGTGAAGATTGCGAGCCTGGTCGAGTTTTTCGGTTGCTTCATCAAGGAGCTTATCGGCATCGCGGCTGCCGGTTTCCTGCGCACGTTCCCGAAGTCGCTCGAGTTGTGACTGAGCGGTGGCGATGGCGCGTTCGGCATCGGACTCACTATGAGTGCCGCCGCAATTTTGCACGGCCCGCCGGACGCGCGACAATCCGCCGGCCAGCATCCGGATTGATTCTTCATAGTTTCCGGCTTGATACAGCTGCTCGGACTTGTCAATCTGCTCGGATCCCGAATCGAATAGCCTGGTTGCGATTTCGTCATTGCAGGCACTGATGGCTTCGCGATTGTCGGAGACAAAGTCTTGAGCGCGGTCGAGGTTGAGATGCAAGTTCTCGCGTCGCCGCTCGCCGCCGCTTACTTGTTCGAGGAGATTGCGGCAGATTTCCTGAGACCGGCGGGTGAATTGCAGTGATTGACGGAGGTTGTTTTCGGTGAAGAAGTCGCGTGCGCGATCCTGGAGGCGCTGTGCTTCCTGCAAACGCAAGTCAAGCGCCGGCGACTCGCCGTTCTGTGTTATCGTACGGATCTGTTCGAGCAGTTCATCAGTTCGGTCAAGCTGTTGTTCGACGATTGACCGGTCGTCATCGGAACGCACCATCGAACCGATGCAACGGCGGGCAGCTTCGCGCGCCCGCAAAGTAAATTGCAGGGCGAGGGCAAGTCGACCGCGCTCGAGATATTCACGAGCCCGCTCCTGCGCCTGCTCGGCTTGCTGCAACAATGCGGTTGTGCGTTGGTCGCGCGATTGATCAACAGATTTGCGCGCCTGTTCGATAATGTTGTCAGTCTGTTCGATTTCCTGCTTGACGCGATCGGCATCAAGAACTTGTCCGTAGACTTGGCCAGTGGCTAAGGAGATAATCAAGACAGTCAAACCGATGACAATCCACAGCGGCGAGAGTAATCTTAATTTCAGTGTAGGCTTCTTCATAATATCCTCGACCTACATATTGTCAAAATCCATGCCGACCTTGAAGATATCGCCTGCACGCTTAAGATGTAAGCTACGATAGCCTTGCGCGAATTGGAATTGGCAAATGGTCAATGCAGGTTGAAGCCGGCGGCCGGAATGTACCGTTTGGTTCATTTGTATGTACCGTCCGGTCCGGGAGTAATGCCGTATATCTTCATTCGTGAGTAGAGGCGGCGGCGCGTAATCTTGAGTTTCTCTGCCGCCAAGGTTTTCTTGCCGTCCGATTGATTGAGTGCGTCAACGATCATTTTCCGCTCGGTATCATTGAGTCCGCCGGATTCACTTTCGGTGACCTGTTCATCAGCCTGGATGCCAAGCAGGTCTGGAGACAATGGGTCGCCATCGGCGAGAATGATCGCTCTTTCGACGATATTTTTCAGTTCACGGACGTTGCCGGGGAATGGGTAGCTCTGTAGCAGATCACAACAGGCCGTCGGCAAGTTGCCGTGCCCGTATCCATGACGCTTGAGAAAGTACTCTGCCAGCGAGATTATATCTTCACGCCGTTCGCGCAGCGGAGGAATCGCAATTGGAAAGACACTAAGGCGGAAGTAGAGATCTTCACGGAATGTTCCCTTCTCCATTAGCGCCTTGAGGTCACGATTGGTGGCAGCCACGATGCGTGCATCGGAGTGGAGCGTTTCGGTACCGCCGACGCGAACAAACTGTCCCAGTTCGAGTACGCGCAGAAGTTTGGCTTGCATGGACTGCGATATCTCGCCGATTTCATCGAGGAAGAGCGTGCCGCCATGCGCCAGTTCGAACCGTCCCGGTTTTCGTTTAATGGCGCCGGTGAATGCACCCTTTTCGTGGCCGAACAGTTCAGATTCCAGCAAGGTTTCGCTAAGGGCTGCGCAGTTGAGGGCAATGAAGGGTCCGCTGATGCGAGGTGAACGCTTGTGAATCATGTTAGCCACCAGTTCCTTGCCGGTGCCGGATTCGCCAAGCAGGAGCACTGTCGATTCCCGTTTGGCTACTTTCTCGATCATGGCAAAAAGCTGTTGCACGCCTTCAGATTTGCCAATGAATTCTCCGACTGAAAAATGTTCGTAGTCGGCAACGAGTTGCTCGTTAAGTACCTTGGTCCGGCGATTCTCGAAATAGCGATCGACCAAGATGATCAGCTCGTCAAGCGAGAACGGCTTGATCAGATAGTCGTACGCTCCGTTCTTCATCGCTATGACTGCTGACTCTGCTGAAGCAAATGCGGTCATCAGTATCACGCCGGTGTCGGGAGCGATTTGGCGGGTTTGCTTGAGAATCTCGAGTCCGTCGGGCGGTGACATCTTGAGGTCGGTAATGACCAGGTCAAATGGTTCGACAGCGAGTGCATTCACAGCCATTTCGCCGGAGTTGAACACCGACACCGAGTGACCGGCATCTTCCAGCGCAGAAGACACCAACATCGCCATTTTGGCTTCATCATCAACTACGAGAATTTTTGCCATCAACTTGTCCCGGTAAGGTAATTGTGAATGTCGTGCCAACTCCCAGCTGGGAGTTGACGCGGATGTCACCCTTCATATTATCGACTAATCGCCGCACAACAAACAGCCCGAGTCCGGTGCCGTGCGATTTGGTCGTAAAGAACGGATCAAAAATGTGCTTCGCCATCTTCTTGTCAAGACCGGCGCCGGTGTCGCTGATTGTGATCAACAGGCTGCCGGTGCGTGATTTTGCTGCCTTCACCTCAACTACGCCATTTGCGGGGGTTGCATCAAGGGCGTTCTTGAGCAGGTTCACGAGAATCTGGCGAACCCTCTGCGAATCGACCTGAATTTCACTTGAGGCCGGCTCACAAACAGTATGTAACTTCACACCCCGGTGCTCAAACTCTTTAAACATGCCTTCGGCGACCGACTCGATGACTGTTCGGAGGCCCTCCGGCTTGCCACCTGCGTCTTCCGGGGCGGCAAACTGCAGGTAGTGGGTTGTGATGCGATTGAGGCGATCGACCTCTTCGGGAATAAAATCGAAGAGCTGTGCATCATTTGATTCGATGGAAGAGTACTTCTTCTTAAGACGTTCAGCGGTTGCCTTGATAATCGCCAAAGGGTTGCGGACTTCATGGGCGATCACTGCGGCCATTTGCCCCATTTGGGAGAGTGCGGCCTGCGATATCAAGAGCTTCTCCGCTTTGATGAGTCTGCGGTTGAGGATTACCACGACGATGCCGACGAGGAATAAAAGTGCAACTGCTGCGGAGTTGACAATGAGAATGTGCTGCTTGAAATCCTCAAAGTCCGTGAAGAATTCGAAGTTGCTTTCGATCAACAGAATTCCATAGACGGGGTCGTCACCGACCGGCTGATAAGCGGATTTGAAGGAGCGCGTGCCGACTCGGTACAGTTCAGAGACGCCGGCTCTGCCGAGAGCAGCGCGGCTCAATCCCTCGGCATGAAGGGGAAGGAACAACTGCACATTTGAGATTGAGTCATCAAGAGCGAGCATATCGCGGTATTCGATGTCAAGCAAGTAGATTCCCGACAACGCGTCGGAATCACGAATGCGCAAGAGATAGTCCTGTAGACGAACGAGAGTCGTCAGTGACACGGGACCTTGCGGCGGCTCATACTGCAATACGCTCTCGATTTCGGGAGCGATCGCACGACCGACGGAAAGGAGACGGTCACCGAGTGAGCGATCGAGTGTCTCAAGAGACCGCGAGTACAGCAAGTAAAGCGCAATGTTGAACCCACCGACCAAGAGCACCAAAAGCGCAATGATCAGAATCGAAACGAGCTTGCGATTGTCACCGAACATTGCTGCCATAACTTCCTTGCTCATCCAACCGGGAAATCAGTTGTACTTCGTACCTTGAGGTGCGGCGCATCAGATTGTTGTACCTGTTGGTACGCATGATTTCCTTGTGAGCATTAATCTCGCCGGCTTAAAGCTAAAACACAACAACTCTAACTTGATTTGCATCAAGGCGTTGCCACAGAATGTTCCGAAAGACGCCTCTTGGCACACCATTTGACTATCAACTAAGCAGAAGACTGGTGTCGTTCATATTAGAGAAGGAGTAAAGTAATGAAAACACAACTTAGATTTCTGTTCTTAGGAGTGCTTAGTTTGTTAGTTGTCGGACTCACGGGCTGTAGCGACAACAACGTTGCACCGAACAACGGTGAAAATGAGGTCATCAATTTAACGGACAATTTCGGCGGTTACAAAGCGACCGACGAACAGCCGGCTTTTGGAGACCCGGACATCGCGTCACTTGAAGGCAGCGACGAAGCCGACGATCCGATGGGACATCATACTGACGTTGATTCGATTATGCATCTGCCGGATGTGGATGTGTATTCGGTTGAATTCCTCTGGGGACATCTTGAAGCTGATTCAACTGAAGCGGTGATTACCGACTGGTCGGGGTCGTTAACCGTCGAGCGCGGCGCCATCATAGCCGTACGATTAATCCGATTTGAAGAAGGCGACTTTATAGTTCGTCCACGTCTTTCCCGTCAAGTACTTGAATTTGAAAGCAAGACTCGCCCCAGTTTTGACGGAATGCTTGTTTATATTTACGATCCGAATCCGACTGATTCACCGATCGAGAACAGCCTGACATTTGCTTCCGGTCCATTCACCCGGAACTTCAGCATGTCCGAGTTGGCTTCGATCAGCGAACTGATTGACGTAGACAATAATCAATTTTCGGTAAACGGATTTAAACTGGAACGACTCGCTTGCGGCGAAGGATTTCTTGAAGGCAAGTGGGTGCGCCCGGCGTCGGAGAACGGACGCGGCACATTTGTTGGCCGGTGGATCTCGGGAGATGGCCTAATGCTGGGTCATGTACGCGGTCACTTCGGTAATCGTGATGATGATACGCAAGTTCTCTTTGGCAAGTGGATCTCGGTAGCTGGCGTATTCCGAGGCTTCCTCAAAGGTGAGTGGGGTTACGGTACCGACGATGAACCGGACGTAACAAACAAGGGTTGGTTTGCCGGCGACATTTACAATCGTGAAGAAGTAGTAGTCGGCGAATTTGATGCCAATTGGATTGCCAGAGAACGTCACGGCAATGGCAATGGTCAAGGCGCCACTCACGGATATTTTCGCGGCCAGTGGTCGCAGATTTGCGAATAGCCCCCCATCCGCAAGGCGTTCATCGAACGCCTCCCTGAAGACCGGGCGCTCGATTACCGTCGAGCGCCCGTTTCTTTGCTGATCAAATAAAGCCGGAACTTCGGTAGTATAAAGGGGAGATAGAGAGCGATATTGCATTATCGCTCGGAGGGAGTGAAACCGGGGTTAAGTATGAACTTCAATAAGTACACGACGAAGGCCTCCGAAGCCGTACAGGGGGCCATGCAGTTGGCCGGCCAATTGGGGCATCAAGGCATAACGCCGCTTCATTTGTTATTGGTTCTCGTACAGCAGCGGGACGGAATTGTGCCGTCGCTGCTGCAGAAGTTGGAGATTCACCCTGACTCTTTATCAGAGTCGGTCAAGGGCGAACTGACGCGCTTGCCGCAAGTATCCGGCGGTGAACCATATGCGACCAACGAGTTGCGTAAGGTCTTTGACCAGGCCGAAGGAGAGGCTGGGAAGTTGCGCGACGAGTACGTTTCGACGGAGCATCTCTTTCTGGCGTTGCTGGAGGAGTCACTGGTTCGCAAGCTAGTCAAGACAGATCGCGACACCGTACTAAAAGCCCTGGCATCGATTCGCGGCAGTCAGCGGGTAACCGATCCGGATCCTGAGGGGAAAATGCAGTCGTTGGAAAAGTATACGCGCGACTTCACCGCCATGGCACGAAGAGGCGAGATCGATCCGGTTATCGGTCGCGATGAGGAGATTCGCCGCATCATGCAGATCCTGTCGCGCCGGACGAAGAACAATCCGGTCCTTGTCGGCGAACCGGGCACCGGCAAGACGGCCATCGTTGAGGGTCTGGCGAAGAAGATCGTCGATGGTGATGTGCCGGAAACGATCAAGAACAAGACGTTGTTGTCGCTCGATTTGGGGCAGATGATTGCCGGGACGAAGTATCGCGGCGAGTTTGAGGATCGACTAAAAGCGGTGATCAAGGAAGTCGAAGAGTCGGACGGACGAATTATCCTTTTCATTGATGAGCTTCACACGATCGTTGGCGCCGGCGCGGCTGAAGGGGCGATGGATGCGGGAAACCTGCTCAAACCGGCATTGGCGCGCGGGCGCCTGCGTACCATCGGCGCGACAACGCTCAAGGAGTATCGCAAGTATGTCGAGAAGGATGCAGCACTGGAGCGTCGTTACCTGCCGGTTGTGGTGGTGGAACCATCGTTCATGGTGACCTCTTCGATTCTTCGCGGCATCTTGGAGTAGTATGAGGTTCACCATGGGGTACGAATCCGTGACAATGCCATTGTCGCCGCAGTGACTCTGAGTGCAAGATACATTACCGATCGCTTTCTGCCGGACAAGGCACTCGATTTAAGGGCTGAGGCAGCTTCAGTGCGGCGTA
>CAUJJY010000195.1 GCA_963205155.1 Candidatus Zixiibacteriota bacterium
CCTCAGTGTTCGCATCCAGCCAGTATGAAGCCCCGTTTAAGTTGCGGGGAAAATAGGCCGAGTGCAAACCAAAGTCAAGTTTTTTTCAAATTGAACTTCCAATAAAGATGATCGGAATTGAAACAAAAAAATTGAGAGATAAATACACTAGAATTGATACAATTTAAGGCAGGATTTGGGCCAATTTTTTGCCCTGAATCGTGAAGAAGTTAACAAGGACTGCTCCAGGCCTGCCTATTTGATGACCTGCCATTCGTGGCGCAGGATCTTGTTGACGACCTTCACGAATTTCTCGTTATTTAGCGTCTGCAGCGAATAGAGGTGCCAGCAGGTCTTTTTGGGGATTTTGTACGCTGATTTGCGCTTCTTAGCCATAATATCCTCCATCTTGCTCGTCGATGGTTGCGTGGTTTCCGGCTTCCCGACCATTGCCTCTGAACCCAATCCCGGCCGTTTGACATTGTGCAAAATAAGTGCCGAACGAGGGGATTCTGCGGAGGGGGCCTTGTTCCAAACAAATGCGTTGAATTATAACGACTTAGCGTGCCAAATCAATTGAAGCATAGCGGCAAGCGGTTGCTGGTTAAAGGGAGTGTTCCCATACTTTGCGGGATATGTGCATCAATTGTTCACATAAACGAGCGATTTCGGATCTGTTGTGGGAGAATTAGTCACATTTGCTGCAGAATCGTCTATAAGGGGCGGGCGAGAGAAAGTTTTTGGTTTTGAATATGGCTGACAGTATCTTACCCGCCTGTGAAACAAGGAATTAGGCAAGGCGTATCTAAGAGTTAGGTTGAACAGGTGCAGGAACCGGACGAACTGTTAATCTCCAAAGCACTTGCCGGCGACCAAGCAGCCTATCGGGGGCTTCTGAACCGTCATCAACGGGCCATTTATCAGATTATTCTGAAGATTGTCCGAAATCGTGATGAGACAGAGGATTTGGTGCAGGAAACGTTCATGAGGGCGTTTCATTCGCTGGCAAGTTATCGGTCCGAGTTCCGATTCTCGACCTGGCTTTACAAGATCGCGGCCAATTGTGCGATCGATTCGATTCGGAAGAAGAAGATCGAGGCACTTAGCCTGGACAAGCCGGTCGAGACCCAGGACGGCACGGTAGAAATTGACCTTCCCGACACCTCGTTCAATCCGGAAGAGAATCTTTGGGAGAAGCAGCGGCAGATATCGATCCAAGAGGCGATTGATTCGCTGCCGGACAAGTATCGCGACGTGATCCTCTATCGTCACCGTGACGATCAATCATATGAGGAGATTGCGCAGATACTGAAGCTACCCGTAGGAACAGTCAAGGCACGAATATTTCGAGCCCGAGAGCTTCTCAAGAAGAAGTTGAAGGGTGTTCGTTAGGAGGGTGAAATGTCGCGACACGTTTTAATTGCCATCATAGTATCGGCAGTGTTGTGCCTGGTACTGGCGGCGACCGCCGACGCCAAGGTGTTTCGTTTTGAAGACAGCTACGAATATTCCGTCGAAGAAGGATTCAAGCTGACTGTGAATAATACCTCGGGAGCGATTATCGTTTCGCGACAGGCTGGAGACAAGGTCATTATCAAGGTCACGAAAGAGGTTGATGCCTCATCGCGCGAAGACGCCGAGGAGATGGAAGACCGCATCGAAGTGGTGATTGAAGCCAAGGCCGACCGAATTGAGATTGATACCAGGCAGCCGAATGGAAAGCGGATGAACGGATTTCTGGGCGACCTGTTTGGATTGGCATCGGGGTTTAACGGTTCAGTCAATTACGAGATCGAGATACCGGTGACAGTGGACGTGTCGATTGCTTCGACCAGCGGTGAAGTAGAGTTGAACGGTCTCGAGGGCAAGTTTCATATTGCAGCAACGTCTTCAGACATAACAGCGCGCGAGTTAAAAGGCGACTGCGACATCGAGAACACCTCCGGCGACATTCGGATGAAGGATGTGACGGGGGATATTGAGGTGATGTCGACCTCGTCGGACGCGTTGTTTGACAATGTTCAGGGCAATATTGTATTGCAGGCGACTTCAGGCGACACGGAAGCGCACTGGGTAACAGGATCAGTTCGCATCACCAAGACCTCCGGCAATTGCATAGTTGGCAAGTCCTCTGGAGATGTTGACATAAAGACGATTTCCGGGGACATCGAGATTGATCAACGCGAAGGGGGATTTTCGTTGTCGACTTCATCAGGTGATGTGCGCGTGGTTTCGGAATTCGCCAAGGGTACGCGATTTGAAGCCGAGACGATATCGGGCAATATCGAGGTGCGCTTGCCGGCGGAAGCGAAGGGTGATATCCAGTTGGAGACGATATCGGGAAACATCGACACGAACCTGGCATTGGAAGTACGATCATTTAACCGCAACAGACTTGAAGGCCGGCTTCGCGGCGGCGGCACCGGGATCTATTTGACCTCGACATCGGGCGATATTTCGCTCGAAGAATATTAGAAATCAGGATATATGCGCAAAGTACTTGTCTCGATATTGTGCTGTTGTCTTGTCGCTGTTGGTGCAGCGATTGCGCTTGGTCAGGATCGGCAGCCGGAATATCGCGGTAAGGTTTATGTAGAAATCCGTATCGACAACGACGGCATTATTCTTGTCGATTCAGCCGGCAACGAGATCATGGTTCCTGCCGGCACCGGTCGCGACGAAGAAGGAACGCCCGTACCGATACCGCCGATACCACCGGCAGCGGCTGAAATCAATACTGCAGATTTTCCAGTAAAAATTTCGAGTATTCGCAAAATCGGCCAGTCGGTGACGATTGAGGCAGATGAGCACGTGTTGGGCGAAGTCGTTACTGTCGGCGGGAATGCCACAATCAAGGGATTGGTTGAGGGTTCGGTCACAGCGACCGGCACGGTTCGCATTGCCCGGGGCGGTATCGTGATGGGTAACGTGATTGCGAACGAGATCATTGAAGAGCAAGGGTCGCAAGTCTTCGGGCACGTTACCGAGCAGAACATGTCGATACCGGACCCAAGTGAAACCTGGCGCGATCGTGACCGCGAGGATACATCGGCGGCGGGAATCGCCGGCATCGTGATTTTATCGATGCTGTTTATATTCACCTTTGCCATCGCGATGATATTTCGCAAGCCGACTGATCGGATCAAGGCGGTTTATTCCCAAAATATTCTCAAGACACTTCTGGTTGGTTCTCTGGCGTGGATACTGGTTCTGCCGGTATTTCTGCTACTGTGTATCACTATTGTCGGAATTCCGATTGCAGTGCTGGGCCTTCCATTAGCGATGCTAGCAGCTGCTTTTCTTGGCGGCGCCGCATTTGCGTTGTTCTTGTCGGACTTCGTCAAAGCGCATAACGGAGATGTCGAGGAAGGGCGGGCCAAGAAGGTGGTGGTGGGATTCGCGATCGGGCAGGTGCCGAGTGTTGGTTTCTTCCTCGGGCTGGTTATGGATTCCGAACCGATTTCGGTGATTTTTGGAATTGTCGCTCTTCTATTGACGCTGCTGGTTGTGACCCTTGGCCTGGGCGGCTCAATTCTCACGCGATTTGGTTCACGCGACTACCGTAATGAGAAGGTGCGTGTCAGTGTGATCATATCCGACAGCGCAACTGAACAGCCGTAATCCGACCCTGCAAGACATTACTCAAAACGCTTTCCACGAACTGAAACACCGAGCCCTCTTTTGCCGTAACCATATCTGGAGGTAATCATGAATAAATGGATAGTAACGTCTACGGTTCTGTTGGGGCTGTTGTTTGCGGTCGCTGTGGCGGCGCGGCTCACGCCGATCACAAAGCAAGTAGAGGCGCCGGAACTGGAACAGATGGATGTCGAGTTGAAGCTGGCGGTGGGAACTTTTGATTTGTACAAGCAGAGCGCCGGGAAGAAAGCCGTTGCCGAATTTAACGGGGACTATGACGAGACCAAGTACGAATACCGGCAATCGTTTGAAAATCAGGGCAAGCGCGGGACATTCGTATTTGAATCGGAATTGGTCAATGAGCGAAAATCCATCGACATTGATGCCAAGGACAATCGCTGGGAGTTTGCGTTTGCTCCAGAGGTTGATTGTCGTTTCGATATCGAAGTCGGCGCGGCGAAGGCGGAGCTTGATTTTGGCGATATGACGGTGTCCGATCTGCGACTGGATGTTGGCGCGGCCGATGCGAACATTGATTTTTCATCGCCCAACCGAACGACGCTACGCGATCTCAAGATCGATGCGGGCGCCTGTGACTTGGAGGTGCGCAATCTCGGCAATGCAAAATTTGAGTTTCTGACATTCGACGGCGGGATGGGGAGTTTTACTCTTGATTTCACCGGAGATTTTGACTTTGAGGCGGAGGCCAGCATCGATGTCGGAATGGGATCGATCGACATTATCCTGCCGGAAGGAATCGGTGTGCGCCTTGAGGCTGAAGAGAACTGGCTTAACTCGATTGATTTTCCGAAGCGAACATTCAACAAGGTGCGCGGGCGAGATAGTGTATGGGAAAGCGATAATTTTAAGACCGCCAAGGGCCGACTGACGCTGGT
>CAUJJY010000196.1 GCA_963205155.1 Candidatus Zixiibacteriota bacterium
GACTTGAGCAAATAGGGGAGAGACTTGCAAACATCTACAATCTCAAACGCAAGTACGGCGGTACGGTGGCTGCTGTTGTCGACTATGCCGAGAAGATTCGTTCGGCTCTCGACAATAATGACGCCATCGATCTTGAACTGGCTTCACTCAAACGCAATCTCGATCCTCTCCAATCCCAGCTTGTGAAGGACTCCGACACACTCCAGCAGGAGCGCGAGAGCGCGGCAAAGAAGTTATCCAAGTCAATGAAGAAAGAGCTATCGGAGCTTGGGTTGCCCAAGGCGGAGTTTGCCGTCAGATTCTCCGCCCCTACCACAGGCGAGAAGCTCGAAATTACCGACCGAACAGTCTTCTTGGGCGATCAAGGTCCTATGTCCGGCGAATTCTTCTTCAATGCCAATGCGGGCGAAGAAGCTAAGGCACTCGTACAGGTTGCCTCTGGCGGTGAGGTCAGCCGCGTCATGCTCGCTCTTAAGTCGTTAATCGCCGGAAATGACCGAGTAGGTTTGTTGGTCTTTGACGAAATCGACGCCGGTATCGGCGGCGAGACTGCGCTGTTGGTTGCGCGCAAACTTAAGCAGCTCGCGAGTCGACAGCAGTTGATCGTTATCACACACTTGCAGCAAATCGCTTCATTTGCTGATCACCACCTCAAAGCCATCAAGCGCGAGGTCGCCAAGCGGACAGAATCAGAATTGATCCCACTCACTCGCGCAGAACGCGTCGTTGAACTTGGTCGCATGATCTCCGGCGGTGAATTTGGCGAAATCGAACGCAAGCAGGCCGAGAAGCTTCTGGCCTTGGCTAAGGGGATGGAGAAAGATTAGAGGCCTCTGTTTCGCGCCAAGAAATTCGGTTGACAAATCTTTTCGCCAAGCTATATTGACTATCCCTTTTGGGGCCGTAGTTCAGTTGGGAGAACGCTTGACTGGCAGTCAAGAGGTCAGGGGTTCGACTCCCCTCGGCTCCATTTTTTATTGCTATCAACTCCCTCGCACACCCAAAAACCATTTGCGCCCAAGCCCTTGTCCTGCTAACTTTTGTCTTTCCCGGCGCAAAGCCGAATTCTTTTTCACAATAAACGATACCGGCGTATAAATATCGAGTCCGCTGGAAGTCCGGCGACTAGTTAATCGAGTAAATAGATTGATTTAGGTGGTAATCAGGTAACGCTGATT
Source organism: Candidatus Zixiibacteriota bacterium (assembly GCA_963205155.1). Taxonomy (GTDB): domain Bacteria; phylum Zixibacteria; class MSB-5A5; order CAIYYT01; family CAIYYT01; genus JADJGC01. The sequence goes on from CAUJJY010000196.1 coordinate 1,179, forward strand.
CCGCCATAGAGAGGAAGTTGCAGATATGGCAAATACTCTGGGAATAAAGACGTGGGATTATGCCGAATTCTACGTTGGTTCGGCCCGCATGGCGGCCTATTGGTTCAGCCGCGCCCTCGGACTGCGCATTACCGGCTATGCCGGCCCTGAGACCGGTGTCCGCGACCGTATGTCGTTCTACCTCACCAGCAGCGAAATCAAGATCGTCGTAACCTCGGCACTTCAGCCGAGCACCTACGACATCTGGGGCTGGGTGCAAAAACACGGTGACGGTGTCAAGCGGTGGGCGATCCAGGTCGAAGATGTTGACAAGGCGTATCGCTTTGCGCTCTCGAATGGGGCGGTTTTTGAACGTTCGCCGCACATGCTCAAGGATGACAACGGCTACATCGTCGAAGCCGCGATGAAAATCTACGACGACACCGAATTGGTGTTGATCAACTATGACAACTACAAAGGCTTGTTCCGCCCCGGATTTAAGGAGCCGCACCAGAAAATGCGCCTCAATTTCAATGCCGGCGGGCTTAAGCATTTCGATCACATCGTCGGCAACGTCCGCACTAACGAAATGAATCAATGGGCGAACTACTTCAACAAGACGATGGATTTCGAGACCTTTCTTGACTTCGGCCCCGGCGACATCTCGACCAAATATTCCGCACTGCTTTCCAAAGTCGTTCGCTCCAAGGACGACCTCATCAAGATGCCGATCAACGAACCGTATGACGGTATCGCCAAATCGCAGATCGAGGAATACATCGAACACTATCACGGCGCCGGCATCCAGCACATTGCCCTATACACTGACAATATTCTCGATTCTATCGAAGCTCTGCGCGATAACGGCATAGAATTCCTAGCTGTGCCGGACACGTACTATGAGGAACTCAAGAAGAAGAACATCAATATGAAGGAAGATATCGACGAGCTCAAGCGTCTGCGCATCTTGTGCGATGCCTCGATGGGCTCCGGCGGATATCTGTTGCAGTTGTTCACCAAACCGATTGGCGACCGTCCGACTTTCTTCTTCGAAGTCATCCAGCGCGTAAATGGCGCCCAAGGATTCGGCCAGGGCAACTTCCAGGCTTTGTTCGAGGCCATCGAACAAGACCAGGCCCTGCGCGGCAGCCTTATGCGAACATAACTAATGGTTTAGCTCGTAGGTCGAAACCCCTAATTGCGTTCTGTTGTATTTTAGGAAATACCATCAGGGGTTTCGACAAATCACAGATGAAAGCAAGGAGCATCTAAATGCCTTTCTACCATAAACTCGGAAAGATTCCCGCCAAGCGGCACACGACATTTTTCAAACCCGATGGCGAATCTCTCTATCGCGAAGAACTTTTTTCCACCTTGGGATTTTCCGGAATCCACACGAACAAATATCACATCCACATGCCGACGCGCGTTAAGGATGTACGAGAAATCACTCCGAATGAATCGCCGGTTTGGAAGGAAGCCCCGCTTCTTTACTATCACTTCTTCACCGACAAGAAGAAAACCAACGGCGACTTCATTAGCGCCCGCAACATCTTCCTGCGCAATAATCACTGCATCGTATCGACGGCGCATCCGGACAAGAATCCCGACGTATTCTACCGCAACAGCTTTGGCCACGAATACATCTTCATCCATCATGGTAGCGGCAAACTGCTCTCGGAGTATGGACAGCTTCCGTTTGAGCCGGGCGACCAGATTGTCATCCCGCGCGGTACGACCTACCAGATGTTCTTCGACAAACTGGAAGGCAACAAGCTCCTCTTCTGCGAATCCGACACCCCATTTGACGTTCCCAAGCACTATCGCAACGAATACGGCCAAATGCTTGAAGGCGCACCCTTCTGCGAGCGCGACGTCAAGTTGCCGGAAAACATGGATGCCATCGACAAGGAAGGCGATTTCAAAATGATCCTTAAGGCTTGGAATCGCACCTTTGAATACACCCTGCCTCATCATCCCTTTGATGTCGTCGGCTGGGACGGCTACAACTATCCGCACGCGATCAATATCAAGGATTATTGCCCGATTGTAGGCAAGATTCATCTTCCGCCGCCAGTGCACTTGTTGTTCAAAACTCAGCACTTTGTCGTGTGCAATTTCGTCCCACGTCAATTCGATTTTCATCCGGAATCGATTCCGGCGCCATATTTCCATTCCAATATCGACTCTGACGAAATCCTGTACTATGTCGATGGCGACTTCATGTCGCGCAAAGGTGTCGTTGAGGGCTCGATCACTCTCCATCCCGGCGGTCTCCCGCACGGTCCGCAGCCGGGTAAAACCGAGGCGTCAATCGGCAAGAAAGAAACCTCGGAGTGGGCGATTATGATCGATACATTTGAGCCTTTGTTGCCGACGTTGAATGTCAAGGATACCATCGACCCCGACTATGCACGTTCCTGGCTCGATGAAAACAGCAACGGCCGTTACGTCGGAACCGTATCTTAGAGTCGCTGCTGATGCTTTTCATGGTTATCGAAAGATTCAAGAACGGCGATATCGGCCCCGTCGGTGAGCGCTTTAAAACAGCGGGCCGTTTGATGCCGGACGACGTCAAGTACATCTCCAGCTGGATTGATCTCCCCGGCGCCGTTTGCTACCAACTGATGGAGGCAAAATCGGCGGACCGGCTGAAGCTCTGGACCGACAATTGGTGTGACTTGGTTGATTTCGAGGTCGTGCCTGTGCTAACTTCGGCAGATTTTTGGGCGCGCCGTGCCGGCAGCGAATCCGCGCAATGATAGATTTGGCCGACCGCAGCGGCGCTAAATGGCTTGCAAACTCCACGTTATTTGGCTATCTTTTTGGCCTGTACCTAACCGGGAGTTGCCGTGATTAAAATTCCGCACCACATTGAAAATCTCTGGCCATATAAGGCAGGCAAGTCGATTTCTGAACTCGCGCGCGAGAAGGGTCTCAAGCGCATTGTTAAACTGGCTTCCAATGAAAACCCCAACGGCCCTTCGCCGCGGGCACTCGCGGCAATCCGGCAAGCGCTGCCGCAATCGCATCTCTATGTCGATCCCGGCGCTTTCGAGCTTACGCAAGCCATCGCCAAGGAATTCGGCAAACGGCCCTCACAGATTGTTTGCGGACACGGTACTGATGCGATAATCGAATACATCTTGGTGGCTTTCTCCGACGCCGGAGACGAAGTCCTGACCTCTCAAGGCACTTTCATCGGTATTTATGTCAACACGAATAAGCTCGGCCGACGTCTCGTTGCGCTACCGCTTAAGAACTATGCATTTGATCTCGAAGCAATAGTCAAGTCCGGCACGGAAAAGACCAAGATCATTTACCTCGCAAATCCCAACAACCCGACCGGCAGCATCTTCACCCGCACGCAATTTGACTGGTTTATGTCGCGCGTGCCAGATTATGTGACTGTCATACTCGACGAGGCATACTGCCAATATTGTGAGAACGAGCCCGAATATCCGAATGGTCTGGAATACGAGTATGACAATCTCGTCGTCACCCGGACTTTTTCAAAAGCCTATGGCTTGGGTGGTCTGCGTGTCGGTTTTGCCGCTGGTCCGGAGCGATTGATCAGCGCCATCAGCAAAGTTAAATTACCGTTCGAACCCAATCATCTCGCGCAAGTTGGCGCGTTGGCAGCGTTGACCGATTACGAATTCTTGAAGCTGACGCAAATCGTCAACGAGCGATCAATCCGACAATTCGAAGAGGGATTCGACCGGCTCGGGATTTCCCATATCAAGACTTACTGCAATTCAATCCTGCTGCTGCTGCCAAACGAACAGTTTGCCGAGCAGTTCTTTTTGCGCTGTCTTGACCGCGGACTCATAGTACGCCATGTCAAATCCTTCGGAATTCCCGAAGGGATTCGTATAAATTCCGGTTCGGATGAAGATACAGAATTTGCTCTCGAAGTAATCACCAATGTGTATCCGAAACTCAAAGAAGAATTCTCACAAGGGAACGTGATTAAGAATGAAGCTTGTATCATTCATCAATCAGAATAATCAGGAACGCGCAGGATTATTAGTTAATGGCGCAGTCTTCGACCTAAGTGATGGTGCTCGTGCCGTCGGTGCGTCGCTGCCTACGACCATGGCCGAATTCCTAAAAGGTGAAGAACGTGCGATGGAGTTTGCACGCCTTGTTGAAGATGCTGTCACTTCAGGTAAATACGGGGAGGTTGCCGAAATAGTCAAGATGCTTGCGCCGGTGCCGCACCCAACTTCATGTCGCGATGGCTATGCTTTTCGCCAGCATGTGGCAACAGCGCGTCGCAATCGCGGAGTTGAAATGATTCCGGAATTTGATCAGTATCCGATATTCTATTTCACCAATCACAATGCGATATTCGGCGAGGGCGACGTGCTCGTCGAGGACGATCATCTCAAGGGTCTCGATTTTGAATTAGAGTGCGCTGTCGTCATCGGCAAGCGTGGGAAAAACATCGATGCTGCCGAAGCCGATCAATATATTGCCGGTTATACTATCATGAATGACTTGTCGGCGCGTGTGCTGCAAATGGAAGAAATGAAACTCAATCTTGGTCCCGCAAAAGGTAAAGACTTCGCCACCACCATTGGACCTTGGTTGGTGACACCGGAGGAACTTGCGGCAAGGAAAACCGAATCGCTTTTCGGTGCTCGCCACAACTTGCGCATGCTCGCCCGCCACAACGGCAAACAGATTTCCGGCGGCAATGTCAACCAGATGAATTGGACTTTCGCCGAAATCATCGAGCGTGCATCGTACGGCGTAGAATTGCTTCCGGGCGACGTTATTGGTTCGGGTACCGTGGGAACCGGTTGCTATCTCGAATTGAACGGCACTTGGACCCTTGAAGCAAAAGAGCGCGGAGAAACGCATACGCCGGTCTGGCTCAAGGAAGGCGACACGATTGAGTTAGAAATCGAATGTTTGGGAGTGTTGACCAACAAGATTGTTAAGTCTCCGGGGAATCGTTCGATTCTTGCCAAGAAGAAAATGTAGAAGGCTTGCTGGGGGTGATTGTTGTTCGCTCCTGCAGAGAGAGTGCTGTACGCTATGCTGCAAATTGATCCAAAAAATACTCCGGTCCCGGTCGTACATCAATACCTCCTCGGAGGTGTTGCACCTCGGCCAATTGCTCTGGTTTCAACTTTGTCCGCCGATGGCGTCCGCAATCTGACACCATTCTCCTTCTTCAATGCCTTTGGTGCGAATCCGCCAATGATCGCCTTCTCGCCTGCCCGTCGTGGCCGCGATGGAACCCTCAAGGACACGCACAACAATCTGATAGATACCAAGGAGTGCACCGTCCAGGCGGTTACTCATGCCATCTTACACCAGATCAACTTGGCTTCAGCGGAATTTCCCGCGGATGTCGATGAATTTGTAAAGAGCGGCCTGACTCCAATGGCATCGGTCATAGTTAAACCTGCACGCGTGAAAGAATCGCCATTTCAGATGGAGTGCGTTCTTAAGCAGATGGTCCCATTGGGCGAAGGCAAAGCTTCCGGAAACCTGGCGAGTTGTGAAGTCGTAATGATGCACATTGCCGAGGACATTCTCGATGGGACAATCATCAATCCCGCGCGCATTGATCATGTCGCCCGCAATGGGGGAGACTGGTGGAGCCGGATCACGGGCGACAATGCTTTCAAACTGGCGAAGCCGGGAAGTGGCGACCTGATCGGTTACGATAGTCTCCCGGAATTCGTTCGCCGATCGCAAGTGTTGTCTGCGAACAATCTGGCGCAATTGGCAAACTGGCCTGCAATTCCGACTCTCGATGATGCGCGCGCTCTTACAAATGAAGAATCGAACATCGAGATCTCTCGAGTTACGTTCGAACGCCTTGATCGGATCGGTGATTTCACGGCAATGCTAAAGTTGGCGCAGGCCGCGGTTCGCTCCGGCATGAAGAATTTCTATCTGTTTGAGCAAACGGCCAAAACCGCGCTCGATCACGGTGACGACCGCGACTTTGCCTGGAAGACACTCATACTCGGCAACTTCCTCACTAAATAGTGCGATGAAAGAACCGATCTGGCGACCAACTTCAGAACGAATCGCAAACTCCAACCTGACCACATACCGGAAATTCCTTACCGATAATTACGGGCTCGATTTCGACGATTTCACACAGCTCTACCAATGGTCAATCTCCGACATCCCCAAGTTTTGGGAGTCGATTTGGAAATATGCAGATGTTGTTCACTCGCGTTCCTATGAACGGATCAATGAAGGCAGCCAAATGCTGGGCAATCGTTGGTTTTCCGGAGCAAAACTCAATTACGCCGAAAATCTGCTTCGTCGTGTGGATAACACACCGGCAATCATCAGTTGGAATGAATCGGGTGACAAGCGCCGATTGACTTTTCGCGAGTTGCGTACACAGGTCGCCGCTTGTGCCGCTGCCTTGCGCGCAAACGGTATTGTGGCCGGTGACCGTGTCGCAGCATATATGCCCAACGTGCCGGAGGCCGTCATCATGATGCTGGCGACCACCAGCATCGGCGCAATTTGGTCCTCATGTTCTCCCGACTTTGGCTTGCAGGGTGTTCTTGACCGGTTTCAGCAGATCGAACCCAAAATCCTTCTCACGGTCGACAGCTATTCTTATCACGGCAAAGTGATCGACCGCAGCGAAATCCTCAAGCAAATTGTGGATGGATTACCGAGCGTTAAATGCGTCGTAATCAGCGAGCGCAAGTTTCTGACGACCGGTGCGGCCAATCCGAAACTCATCGATTGGAGTGAATTCGTACAGCCATCTGCGACAGAGCCGGAGTTCGCTCAACTCGACTTCGATCACCCGATTTACATCCTTTATTCGTCAGGTACCACCGG
>CAUJJY010000197.1 GCA_963205155.1 Candidatus Zixiibacteriota bacterium
CACACCGCCGATCGCATCACTCCCATACAGCGTCGAGCCGACCCCCTTGACCACTTCAATCTTCTCAACATTGGAAAGCGATATCTGCGCCAGATCAATCGCCCCGCGCACCCGGCCGACCATCTTCTCGCCGTCAATCAAGATCAACACCCGCGTCGGGTCCAAGCCGCGCAATGAAGCTCCGCTACCGGAGAAGTTGTTATCGACGTTTATTCCCACCGCAGATTTCAATGCCTGATCTACCGTCGTAGCACCGGTCAGGATCGCATCCTCCGTCCGAATGACTTCCGTCGTCACCGGAACATCCTTGAGCAGATACGGTGTGCGCGTTCCCGTAACGACAACCTCGTCATAGATGTAAGTTCGGGGAGACAGCGCAATATTCACGACGGTGTCGCGCTCGCCCACCTTGATGTCGATCACTCGCGATTCGAAACTAATGTGCGTCAGTTGAAGACGATACGTTCCGGACTTGTCGATTTCAATTTGATACCGGCCCTCCAGATCCGCTCGCGCTTTCAAATCCAGTTCTTCTACGAGTATGTTCGCTTCCACCACCGGCGATTTGTCGCCACTGGATGTAATCGTTCCGCTCAGCTTGACGCCGAAAGCCGGTGCGGAAATAGTCAATAATACCAACAAGAAGAAAACGGCGCGACGAGATTGCACCACCTGAAATACACGAGAATTCGATTGGTGAGTTGCTTGAACGGGGAGTCGCGAATCCATACAAAAGAGAGTACGGATTTCGTGGAAAAATCGTGTCAAACGGCTGTCACAGCTTGTGAATTTTTTACTATAACCTTGCAATGGTGGGTTGAATTAGTAGTGTTGCAAAATGCAATTCCCGGCGAGACCTTCTTCGATTCCGCCGGGAATTCTATACTTGGCTCCCTCTTCAAATGATTGCGGCTACGCACCCAATCCAAACAACAAGCCGAGCCGGTAAATGGCGAACGCCGCCACCCACGGCACTGCCAACTGTACCGACATCCCAAACCACATCCACTTGGCGCCAATCTCTCGCTTCATCGCCGCCATCACCGTGACACACGGTGTATAAAGCAGCACGAACACGAGGAACGCATACGCCACCAGCGGCGTGATCCCTCCCGACTCATCACTGATAATATTCATCAGCGAAGTCGACGTCTCGTCCACATCTTCACCGAGCTGGTAAAGCACCCCCAGCGTCGAAACGACAACTTCCTTGGCGACAAATCCGGTTATCAACGCAATGCCCATCTGCCAATTAAATCCGAGCGGCTCAATGATCGGCTGAATAAGATTCCCGAGCCGGCCGATGTATGAATGCTGAATTTCTTCCGTCTTCATCTGGCTCTGCAGATGAACAATCTGCTCCTGCGCCTCCGGCGTTGCCTGCTGCTGCAAATTCGTGATCTGCGTATCGAAGTCCTGCGAGTAGTTGTCAATCTGCGGGAACGCCCCCAAGAACCAGATGACAACCGACGCGACGAGAATCACTTTGCCGATCTTGCCGAGATAAATCTTCGCCCGCTCCCACATCATCAGCAGGCCCGTCTTAAACGTGGGCCGGCGATACGGCGGAAACTCCATGAAAAACGGCGACTTGTCTTCCTTGAACAGGCTCTTCTTCAGCAGTCGCCCGAAAATCACCGCCACCGCAATACCCAGTAAATACAGGCTGAAAATGACATTGCCGGCGTTCCCCGCGAAAAACGCCCCGCAGAACAGCACATACACCGACAAACGCGCCGAACACGACATGAACGGAATGATCAACACCGCCATCACCCGGTCGCGATGCGACTCCAGCGTGCGTGTCGCCATGATCGCCGGCACATTGCACCCGAATCCCATCAACAACGGAATGAAAGCTTTGCCGTTCAGCCCGAGCACCCGCATGAAGCGATCCATCATGAACGCCGCGCGCGCCATATAGCCGGAGTCTTCCATCACCGCGATGCCGAGATAGAGAATCATAATATTCGGTAAGAACACCAACACCGCTCCCATACCGCCGATCATGCCATCGGTAATCAGCGCATTGATTACTCCTGCCGGTAGGATTCCGGAAATGAGACCCTGCAGCGCCATTACACCATGGTTAATCCAATCTGCTGGATACTGTCCGATAACGTATGTCGCTTGGAAAATCAGCCACATGAAAAACAGAAAGATCGGATAACCAAAATACTTGTGCGTCAGTATCGAGTCGAGCCGGTTGGAGAAGTGCATCCGTGTGTCAGTGCCCCGATTAACTGCCGAGTCGAGTACATCGCCGATATAGCGATAACGCGCATCCGTAATTGCCGTGTCCGACTCGTGCCCCAGATGCTTCTTGATGCGATTTTTCGATTCCGCCACCTGCGTGTGAATCAGCGTCCGCTCTGACGGCGTCGGCTTCGCGAAATCGTCAATGTTGACCGTATCTTCCAATAGATTTACCGCATACCAGCGTGGCGGCAGCGTGTTGCAACTCGTGGATCCGACTGTGCTCGAGATTTCGGCAATCTGCTTGTCAATCTCACCCCCATACTTGATCCGTGGCGCAAACTCAACGAGGTTCTTCGTATTCTGCAAGAACTCCACAGTAAGATCCAGCAGCTCTTTGATTCCTTCGCCTTTGTGCGCAATCGTCTTGACAATTGGCCCGCCCAACAGCTTGGTGAATTTGGTCTCATTGATCGTGATTCCCTGCTTTTGTGCTTCGTCCCACATGTTGAGAGCGAAGATCATTGGAACGCCCATCTCCATCACCTGTGCGCTTAAGTACAGATTGCGTTCCAGGTTTCCGGTATCGATCACGTTGATGACAACATCCGGCTTGTTATGAAGGATGAACTTGCGTGCAATCCGTTCGTCAAGCGTCGCCGCCGACAACGAATACACTCCCGGCAGATCGACAAATTCGATCTCCAGACCCGCACGCGTCATCTTGGCGCTGCGCTTCTCTACCGTTACACCGGGATAGTTGCCGACATGTGCCCGTGCACCGACCAATCCGTTGAAGATCGAGGTCTTTCCGCTGTTGGGATTGCCGACCAGCGCGACGGTGAAAGTTTTCTTCTCGATATCTATGTTCATCATTGGGCTGTATCCACTTCAATCAGATTCGCTTCCGCTCTGCGCAGGCTGACATAAGCACCGCGCAGTTTGTACGCGATCGGATCAGACAAGGGGGCCGAACGCACCATCGTCACCTGCTCGCCGCAGCGAAACCCGAAATCCATCAGGCGATGCCGGGCTACGCCGTTGACATTCACTGCCGTGATGCGCGCGCTTTCTCCGGGCTTCAAATCAGCCAGAGTCAGCTTCTTGCTATCCATAAACACTCCAGACAAATTCCAAATCTAATCGTGGCCGGTGTCACATTGTTGTCATTTAGCACTGCTATTTCGATCCGATCGCTTCGCGGTATCTTCCCAGACAGCCCGGGTTGCCGCCGCCGCAACCATTCACTGCATCAAGAAACAGCGTCAGCCGTTTCAGCGTACTGCGCGACAAACCATGCTCCATCCGGCAGGCTTCCTCATCCGCCTTATTGGCATCCAGCAGAAGCACCTCCGCAAGGAACCGCCGCAACGTCCGGTGGACCGAGTAAAGTTGCGCACCAAGCTTCTCGCCGTCGTTGTTCAGCATGATCTTGCCGTAATGCTGCTGGCGTACCAATCCATAACGAATCAGTCTGCTGACCGCCGTTCTCGCCGTCGGCACTGTCACATTGCGCGCTCGCGCAATATCAGTAACGCCGACCGTGTCGGAATCGCGTGAAATGCGATAAATTGTCTCGAGGTAATCCTCGTCCTTGGGCGTCAAAGTAATCATATACACACAATGTAAGATTCGTCTTACTTTGTCAAGAATATTAATTATTTTTTTGTGAAAATTTTCTCAATCGGTAAGGGGAGCAGGTCCGAATTTCGGGCTCCGGACCTGCGGGGAACTATGAGCTACCTAGGCTTTTTGCTGTATCAGTGCAACGCGCCGGCGCGCCATTGCCTGCTGTAAGTTATTGACCAGATTAAAGTTAAATGCCTTAACGAAGTACTCTTGACCCTGATCTGCATCCCCCATGGCATTGTAAACTTCGCCGATGAGGTACAAATTGTATGGATTCTGAAGGTTCGACTGCTTTAAGCGCGAAAGGGCCTCATCCCAATTCTTCTCCTGCATGGCAATGATTCCCGCCAACTGATGCGCCTGCCACATTTGGAAACGATTCTGCCCTGCCTCTGCTCGCGACTGATAGGCCGCCAGCATCTCTTTGGCTTCTGTCAAATTGCCGCTCCAGGCCGCAACCCGCCCGGCATCATATTGGTGATTGAGTCGCGCTTGATCCGAAAGCTGCTCCGAATTATTCGCAGCTTTCGCCTGCAGCGCGACCGTCTCCTTGAACTTCGCCAGCGCATCATCGTATCGACCCATTTCGATCAGGAGATTGCCCATCAAATTGACATCGCCCGACATCGCGGCGAAATCGTTCTTGGCGGCCGCAATGTCGTACTGCTTCTGTAACATCGCCAATCCAAGGTCGTACTTTCCTTCGTCGACATACGATACCGCCATGCCATTGTAAGCCGCCCGCCGTTGTCCATCATTACTTGCGATCTCCAGAAACTGCTGCATCTTGGCGCGCGCATCGTCATAGCGGCCGAGGAAGTCGAGATTGGATGCTATCCCGAAGTATGACGGCGGGAAAGTCGATTGTATCTTCAACGCTTGTTCATACTGCGTGATCGACTCCTCGAATCTGCCCAGCTTCATCAACAACTCCGCATAAGAATCGTGAGGATTCGGATCATCAGGAATAAGCTGGATATACTTCTTGAATACCGCCTCCGCCTCGGTGTCGCGATCAGTGAAGCGGTAGGCGTAACCCAGTTGATTGTATACCGGTGAGAATGTCGAGTCGATGGCTGCTGCCTTCTGATACGCCGCAATTGCCTCCGGCCAGTTTTGCTGTCCAAAATAGTAATTTCCCAACAGCGTATGAACGCGCTCATCCTGTGGCCTCGCGGCGACTAACTTCTGGAGCAATTGCAGTTGTTGGGTAGTATTGCCCGTGACGCCGGCATCGAATGATTGAATCATCCACTGCTCGGTTTCAGTGGAGAAAGCCGCTGCCCGGCGCGCCGCGTCAAGACTCGCAAAGAACTCTGCCGCTCCCGGCGCAGTCTGCGACATCAAAAGATGCGCCTGCGCGAAATTCGAATCGAGTGCAATCGCCTGTTGCAGCAATGCCGTTGCCTCATTCCCGCGCAATCTGTCGTTCAAATCGCGCGCTTGCACAAATAGCTCGCGCGCTTTTTCGGAAGTTGTCGAGATCGGCACCTTGCCGTCATCAACCGGTTTGCTGTTGCAGCCAAGCAATGACATCAGCAGGACTACACAGGACGCAATTTTAACAAATTTCATCGACTTCTCCTTTTGTGGATACGCTGGATTCGCGCGAGAAGGGTAATTACTTACTTATATTCGTAAGACGAACCAGGAAGTTGCGTGTTTAATGATATTCCAATCACTCGCTTTCCGAAGATGCAAAAATCCGCGAGACAATTGCACTCCCGTTTTCGTATATTCAGCATATGAACACTCTCGGACTTATTGGAGGTACCACCTGGGTATCGACCGTTGACTACTACCGCCTAATCAACCAAATGGTCAACCAACGTCTTGGCGGCTTAAACTCCGCTCGGATGTTGCTTTACTCCGTCAATTTCGAAGAGTTCCGCCCACCCGATACCGTCGAAGGTTGGGAGAATGTCACGCAAAGAATAATAGCCATCGCCCGCACGCTTGAACAAGGCGGCGCGCAAGGTCTGGTGCTGTGCGCTAATACCCTGCACAAAATTGCCGACCGCGTGCAGGCCAACATCGGCATCCCCATCATCCACATCGCCGAAGCCACCGCCGCCGAGATCGGCAAAGCGCATCTCGCTAAGGTCGCGCTGTTGGGCACCAAGTTCACCATGCAGGAACCGTTCTACCACGACAAACTGCGTGCGCAAGGCATCGAAACCCTGATCCCTGAACAGGATGATCGCCTTTACATCCACGATGCGATTCTCGATGAAATGGCATTGGAGATCTTCAAGCCGGAAACGAAACAGCGATTTCTGAATATCATCGCGCAATTGCAGCAGCGCGGCGCACAGGCAATCGTTTTGGGTTGTACGGAAATTCCTATTCTCATTAAGCCCGCCGATACGCCCGTGTCCCTTTTCGATACAACACACATTCACGCACAGGCTGCTGTCGACTTCGCATTGTCGTAGATAATTCAAGTGCGTCACATACTACGCAGTGACGAAGTACCTAACCCCGGTACTTCGCAGTCCTAATCACTCGAGTCCCGGCCACCAGGTCGCCCACACGCGTCCTCTCCTTCGTCACCAGAATCAGAATGACGCCCAGTATACTGAGGGCCGGCAATCCGTCAATCAATCTCAAGAGATTTCTCTGCAGTGACTTGTTGAAACCGGGAACGCCGTTGCCCTTGGCAATCACCTTGATCCCCATGATCAGCTTGCCGATTGTCCGCCCGAAGTAGCCTTCAAGCACCACATAGTACGCCAGCATCACAATCAGAAAGATGATGCACAACGGATCACTGATCAGCCAACCGATCTGCCAAAAATGATCGGAGGTCGCCATCAGCCAAACGCCTTTTGCCATCTTAGTAATCGGGAAAAACACAATGCAGAAAACAGCGAGGTCAATCAACAGAGCGAAAAATCGATCCCGCAAACCCGCGAATACCTGTTCATCTGTCTCCATATCGTCCTCCACACTTTTCGTTCAAGTTGCGTCAGGTCTTGTCCCTGACGATGAAGATTCTGACCGAGGCAAACAGTCGATCGTCCGGGATGTGAATCCCACCGCCGTCATTCCCGCGAAGGCGGGAATCCAGAAAAGCCAAGACTCTTTCTACCAGTCATTCCCGCGAAGGCGTCCACCTTTCAAGTTGCGTCAGGTCTTGCGCCGAGCCGATCCGCCGCGGCGGAGTGGATCGGAGTGTGACCTGACGCGGCAGCACGCCCCCGGCATTGTCATCCCGAGCGCAGCGAGGGATCTGTTTCCCCACTGCAGATTGATCCATCTACTTTTCGCGTTCGTCGCCTGGCCCCTTATGGGTGCTGTTGCCTGCCACCTCACTTCCCGCAATACTTTGCAACAAACTCCTCCGTGACGACCCGCAGCGGCTCCACCAGATACGTCACCGCCTCCTCCGCAATCGCCTTCGGCACACCGCCGTAGAACGCCTCCGCAATTCCACCCGTAATACAAGCCAATGTATCGCTGTCGCCTCCCAGCGACACCGCCAGCCGAATTGCATTCTCATAGTCGCTCGAATCGAGAAACGCAATAATCGCTTCCGGCACCGTCCCACGACACGATTCGTTAAATGCGTAGTACGGCCTGATTCCATCGCACGTGCGATCGAGATTGTATCCGAAGTTCTCCCGTACATAGCTGCGGATTTCTTCCTTGGAGCTTCCCGTCCGTGCCAGAAATATCGCCGCTGCCGTCGCCTGCGCACCGGCAATCCCTTCCGGATGATTGTGCGTGACCTCGGTGTACTTCTTCGCCTGCGCGAGCACTTCCTCCAGCGAATCAAACGCAAAACCCACGGGGCTGATTCTCATCGCCGCGCCGTTCCCCCAGCTGTTGTATGGCTTGCTATCAGCCGACCGCGCCCAAGTCGAGAAGAATCCGCCGTAACCGCCCATCGGATACCGGAAGAAATATTGCTTTAGCACATCAACATAACTGAGATCGCGCAAAATCGTTTCCGCCAACGCGATTGTCAGGATACTGTCATCCGTGAACCTGCAGTCATCACTAAACAACGGAAACTCCGTCGTCTTGATATTGTCGAATTCATAAACCGATCCGACTATGTCACCGACAATCGCACCAAGCATTCACCCTCCCTGACAAATCTTTTATCGACAGCACCACGACGCACAGTCGCAGATCTACAATTCAGATTATGTACTCGCCGATGCCGCCATTTGCCGCATAC
>CAUJJY010000198.1 GCA_963205155.1 Candidatus Zixiibacteriota bacterium
ATAGAAACGAAATCCTCGCCACGGACGATACTCGACACCAAAGCGGGGGCGATGCGTGCGGCGATCCCAACTGACCTGTTGTTTCCACTGGTCTTCCCAGAGGAGGCGGCCGAAGTCTTCATAGCGATAGCTGTATTCGAAGATGAGATCGGTGCGTGGTGAAACGCTGACGGTGACATTGTTGACAACATTGGCGCGGCGATAGAGGGTGTTGCGCTGGCTGACGGCGTTCTTCTCATATTGATAATAGGTATAGTTGGCGTGCATCTGGTAATTTTGTTGGATGCGAATCGCCGGATAAGGCCGCCAGATTAGCGTCGGATTGATGATGTAGACATTATTGATGTTGTTGTTTGCGGAGAGCGCCCCGGAAATATAAATGGTGTGGAAACCGCGATAGCTGCCGTCAATCGAGCCGGTTAAGAAGTCGTTAAATTTATGAATTATCCGAGCCGCTGCTACCTTGATCGAGCGGTCGCGATCAGAGAAAAAGGCAGATGTCGAGGGAGCATAATACGATGTAACGCCGATTTGCCCCGACAGCTCAAGTGTATCGGGGTCGAGGTAAACGAATTGGGCGCGGACATTTAATTGGCCGGTTTCGGCAAGCTGATTAGTCTGGCTCGAGCCGAAGTCTTCATCGGTGCGGTTGAAAAGATATCCGGTTTCGACCATCAGGCGGCTGGTCAATGGTTTGTTGAACTGGAGCCGGTACTCGAAGACGGAAGTAAGATTATCATTTTGTCGGAGCAGGTCGTTGCCGGTTCCTTCGTACTCGTAGTCATAGCGGTTGTAACGATAGGCGGCTGTACATCGGAGGCGGCTGTTAAGCGGCAGTCGTTTGATGGCGTCGAGGTCCCAGATACGCTGTTCTGATGTCTGCCGCGCCGTAGTTTCGAAATTGCCGGAAGAAGGAAAGTAATCGCGACGGGCGAAGGATTGCGAGCCCGAGATTGCAAGCGTGTCGCGATTGATGACCAACTGTGGCAGTTCATAACTAAGGGCGACTGATCGTCGGGGTGTACTTTCAACGTTTGCCAGTTCGCCGGAGATTCTGCCTTCACCCCAACGTCGCGATGAACGAGGTCGGAGTCGGATGTCAGCTTCGTAAGCGAGTCCGCTTTCGCTGTTGGATATAGGTTCGAAGCGGCGCTCTTCCCAGATGACGCCGGCTCCTTGTTTCCAGCTTAAGTTCGGATTCTCCCAATTAGATGTCAAGAGTGCGCGCGTGCCGATAAAGCGCTTTTCCTCGAGGCGGTCGAAGTCTTGTGAGAGGGCGACGCCGGTTTTGAGGCGCGGGAGCATTTGATACTCGAGCGTACCGCGCGTGGCGGCAGTTTTTTGCCAGCGATCGCCTCCCTTTCCAAAGACGGATTCTTGGAAAAGTGTGGCGGTCGAGTGGTTATGAAGCTGAAAGGAGGTCTTCTTGCCGATCGATTGGCTCACCGAAAGAGAGTCGGCCCAGTTGTAGGTTTGGCGGTCAACCGAGAAGTCGAGATTGAAATAGAGGGGATAGACGGTTGCCAGCGGCAAGAATATCAAGATGACAAGTGTTCGGACTGTTGCATTAGACATGATAATTGTCGCGCCAGTGCCACGAAGGATTCCACCGGCAATTGTTCGGGACGGATTGTCGGATCGACTTGGAGCTCGTCCAAACACGATTCCAGAGACAACTGCTTGATGGGATACTCATCCCGCAAAATACGAATTAACTGCTTGCGACGCCACCGGAAACAGGCGGAGGTCAGGCGGCGAAGAGCTGGAAATTCCTCATCGTCAACCAGCGACTTTGACCTGCGAGTGAGGATGAGCACCGAAGATGAGACTTTTGGCGGCGGCAGGAACGAGCCGGGTTTGACATCGAAGATTTTCTCGACCTCGTAGAAGAGCTGAACAAAGATCGTAAGTGAGCCAAAGTCTTTGTTGCCGTGTGAAGCGGCAAGCCGTTCGGCGACCTCGCGCTGGATCATAATAGCGGCCTGCCGGAAGCGGCTGCGGTTGTTAATCATCCATTCGAGGATGGGCGATGTGATGTTATACGGGAGATTTCCGACGAGCTTGATTTCGCCGGTGCCACCAAAGTGGTCTTCAACCTTGAGCTCGAGAATGTCGGATTTGATTACGTGCAAGTTTTTGGCATCGGCGAAACGATCGTGAAGCACCGCGACCATGTCGTCGTCGTATTCGATGCAGGTAATGTCGGCCCCGGTTGCGACGAGGTGAACGGTCAGGTCACCACGGCCACCGCCGATTTCAAGGATTCGGTCGCCGGGCTGGGGATCAAGCAACGAAGCGATGCGTTTGGCAGCATGGACATTAATGAGAAAATGCTGGCCGAGACGTTTTTTCGGTCTCATTCGAATTCGAAGAACCTTTGGGCGTTCGCGTCGATGGTGGCTTCGATTTCCTTGAAGTCGCGATTAAGCACTTCCGAGAGTTTGCGATACACCAGCGCCACCATGGCAGGCTGATTGCGAGTACCGCGATGCGGATGCGGAGTAAGGAACGGAGCGTCGGTTTCGAGAATGATCTGGTCGAGCGGGACATCGCGAACAAGCTCCGGCAAGCGGGAGTTGCTGAATGTCAACACTCCGCCAAAGCTCAAGAACATTCCGTAGTCAAGCGCGCGCCGGGCGTCCTTGACTGTGCCGGAAAAGCAGTGGAGAACGACGTTGCTTTCGTAGGCTTTCTCGGCGATCAGCATGTCAAGGGCTTCTTCATAGGCATCGCGAATATGGATAATCAACGGAAGTCCCAATTCGCGCGCGAGATGCATTTGGCGGACGAACACTGTGCGCTGGACATCGCGGGGTGAGCGGTCGCGGTAGAAATCAAGACCGACCTCACCGATGGCGACGACCTTGAAATTGTTCGCCATTACGCGCAGCTGTTGTTCCATGCGGTCATCATAGTTCTTCGCATCGTGGGGATGAAAGCCGATAGAGGCGTATATCTCCGCATGCTGATTGGCGAGATCGACGGAAGCTTGCGACGATTTGAGGTCGCAGCCGATGTTGACCATCTTAGTGATTCCGGCTTCGCGGGCGGCTTGAAGGACGACGGCACGATCGTCGTTGTAGTCGGGAAAGTCGAGGTGGCAATGGGTGTCGATCATGGGGATAGTATTCCGGGTCCGAACGACGAATACAACCCCCTAACCCCCTTTGCTAAGGGGGAATAACAAAGGGGCGCATACAACGCCGTGACTCGCTTTGTTAGGGAGTGTTGAAGAACTCGAAGTTTGTCTTTCTGAGCGTAGCGAAGAATCTGTAAACTGTTCAATAACAGAGGTAGCAGATCCTGCGCTGCGCGCAGGATGACAGTATCAGGGGCGATTCCATCAGTTCGTGCCAAGGGGGAATTGGAATCAGTCAAGTGATGATTCGGCATTGTTGTTCAGCCCACGGTAGCGCCGGAAGGGATATCGCCGTCGACGGTGACCAGCTTGAGTTCCTTGCCCTTTTTGGCGGCAAGGAGCATGCCATTGGAGTCGATACCGCGAATCTTCGTCGGTTTAAGATTGGCGACGACGACGATTTTCTTGCCGACCATTTCTTCGGGTTTGTAGTACTCGGCGACGCCGGCCACGATCTGGCGTTTGTCTTCGCCAATTGCGATCTGCAGTTTGAGCAGTTTCGATGTCTCGGGGACATTTTCGCAAGCAACGACTTCGGCGACGACAAGTTTGGTCTTGAAGAAATCATCGATAGTGACGATGCCTTCGGGAAGTTCAGTGTCGGCAGGTTTGGCGGTTTCCACTTTTTCCTCTTTAGGCGCCTGCAGGCGCGGGAAGATGTTGTCGAGCGGATTAAGTACAGTGCCGGCCTTTAGGACATCCTGGCGGCCAGCGAGGTCGATTGACGGTTGGTAACCGGGTGCAACCCCGAGCATGTTGAAAACGACCTCGGATTTTTGCGGCATAATCGGCCAGGTAAGTGTCGCGGCGATGCGAACAGCCTCAAGGGAACGATGCAAAACATTGGCGAGCTTGGCATGGTTGCCTTGTTTTGCGAGCTCCCACGGTTTGTTGTAGTCAAAGTAACGATTGGCGGCGCGAATTAACGCCCAGATCGACTCGACGGCGCTAAGGACGTCGATATTGCGAATCTGTTCGCTGACCTTTTGCGGTGTTGTTGATATCAGTCCCGCGAGTTCGTCGCTGTGATCATCGCTTGTACCGTCGCTAGGCGGAATCTTGCCGTCGAAATTGGCGATGGTCAATTTCACGACGCGGCTGACAAGGTTGCCGTAGTCATTGGCGAGGTCAGAGTTGTATTTTTCGTACAGACGCGGATAGCTGATGTCGCCGTCGAGATGGAAAGGAAACTGCGAGACAAGCAGATAGCGAGCGGCGTCGCGGCCGAACTGTTCGGCGAGATGTTCATTGGAAATCACATTGCCGAGCGACTTGCTGATTTTCTGGCCGTTGAGGCTCAAGTAGCCGTGGATGAACATTATATCGGGAAGACGCAGTTCAGCTGCCATCAGAAGCGCGGGCCAGAAAATGGCGTGGAATTTGAGAATGTCGCGGCCCATGAGGTGAACGACCTGCGACTTGTTCCACCACTTGTCGAACATTTCCGGATCGTCGCCATAGCCGATGGCAGTGATATAGTTGGGCAGCGCATCGACCCAGACATAAGTTTTCTGCGAAGGATCGAAGGGAATATCGATGCCCCAATTCAGCCGTTCGCGCGAGATCGAAAAATCATTGAGGCCTTGCTTGAGCAAGCCGAGGACTTCGTTGCGGCGGCCCTCGGGCATGATGCGGATCCGGCCACTGCGGATGTGTTCTTCGACCTTGTCGAGATATGAAGTCAGCCGGAAGAACCAGTTGTTCTCGGAGACGAGCTTGGGCTTGCTCAAATGGTTCGGGCAGAGGCCTTCGGGGGTGAGCTCTTTTTCGGTGATGAATTTCTCACAGCCGATGCAATAGAGGCCTTCGTATTTGCCCTGATAGATGGCGCTTTGGCCGTCCGGGGTCTTGGCATTCCAGAGAGTTGTTAGGAGTTTCTGGACGCCTTTCTTGTGCCGGTCGGAGGTGGTACGGATGAAATGGTTGTATGAAATGCCGAGTGTCTTAAGCGATTCGACAAATTTGAGATAGTTTTCATCGCAGAGTTGCTGCGGGGTCTTGCCCTGCGCTAATGCGGCTTCCTCGACCTTGGCGCCGTGTTCATCCATTCCGGTAAGGAAGAATGATTCCTCGCCGAAGAGCGTGTGGAAGCGTTTGAGAACATCAGTAATGACAGAGGTGTAGCCGTGGCCAATATGCAATTCAGCATTGGCATAGTAAATCGGGGTCGTGATATAGAAGTTCATTTTTCGGGATTATTACGCGCCTTCAACGCGGCGACAAATTGCTTCTTCTTAAGGATTTGGTTGTAATCTTTCCAGCTTAGTTTTTCAGTCAGGCCGTCCTGATAGCGAACGGTCATGTATTGGTGGAAAACGTTGACACCTTCAACGACAGCGCGGCCCTGTTTGCCGTCGATTTCGGAACCGACTTCGGGGAATTTGCGCATGCTATCGGCATAGTGGTTTTGTTCGTACTGCAGACAACAGAGCAGGCGGCCGCAGTTGCCGGAGATTTTTGCCGGGTTGAGGGAGAGTCCTTGATCGCGGGCGAGCTGGGTGGAGATCGGTTCGAACTCGCGGATGAAGGAATTGCAGCACTGTTGGAGTCCGCAAATGCCGAATCCGCCGATGCGGCGGGCTTCGTCGCGAACGCCGATCTGGCGTAGTTCGATGCGCGTGCGATAGCTCGAGGCGAGATCCTTGACGAGCGAGCGGAAATCTACGCGTTCGTCGGCGGTGAAATAGTAGGTCATCTTGTTGAGATCGAATTGATACTCGACATCCACCAATTTCATCCGCAAACGGTGTTGAGCGATCAGGTCTTTGCAGCGGACCAGCGACTCGGACTCCATCTCGCGGTTCTTCGCTAATTTGTCGCGGTCTTCGTAATTTGCCTGACGCAAGATCGGAAACGCTTTGGAGGGACGTCCCTTAATGTTGGTGTTTTCATCGATCTGCATATGGATGTAACCCATATCTTCACCGCGTTCGGCTTCTACAATTACCCATTCTTTCTCTGGCAGGACGAGCCCGAAGGGGTTAGAGTAGAACTCGCGGCGATGGGCTTTGAATTCGACTTCGTATAGTAAGTTCTGCGGTTCCAAATATGACTCCCAAAGTGATTTACTGAACCAATACGCTAAGAGTCCAATTAATTCGATACGAAGTTGACTGTCAAGATGTCTTAGTTGGAAGAATGCTGATAGTTTTGCCGTAACTATGAGCAAATAATCGAATTAGGACTCAAAACTTGTTGAATTCGGGCAAATAAAACACAATACTTCCTCCCGAACCAGGAGAGACAATTCCGATGTTAGCCGGCGATACATTAGCGCAATTCAAGATAATCAACAAGTTGGGTGAAGGTGGAATGGGCGAGGTCTATCTTGCCGAGGACACCAAGCTCAACCGCCAAGTTGCGTTGAAAACGCTTCGGGACGACTACTTCGGCGACCAAGATCGACGTGATCGCTTTGAACGTGAAGCCAAAACGGCGGCACAGATACAGCAGGCGAATGTCATGGCGATCTACGATATCGGCGTAGCAACGCCTTCCAGCGGCAAGAGCGAGATCCATTACATCGTCATGGAATATGTCAAGGGGAAGTCACTAAGTGATTTTCTGAATGTTCATGCCAACGATATCGGCAGGCTGTTGCGAGTGTCGGAAAAGATTGCTTTGGGGCTGGCGGCAGCACACAAGCTGAACATTGTCCATCGCGACATTAAGCCGGAAAACATCATCGTTGATGAGCAGGAAGAGCCAAAGATACTGGATTTTGGTCTCGCGAAACCAATGACACCGTTGCAGACGCCCGAGCAAGCGGTCAGCGGTGAAACCGTCAAAGCGAATCTGACGAAAATCGGGACGATAATTGGCACGGTAGCTTATATGTCGCCAGAGCAGGCTCGCGGCGAGACGGTCGACACACGGTCGGATGTTTTCTCGTTCGGTGTGCTGCTTTACAAGATGTTTACCGGTCAGATGCCGTTTACGGGGCAGTCGCAAGTATCGATTCTGGCAAAGATTCTGGAGACCAAACAGCCACCGCCGAGGGAGCATCGGAGCGACGTCGATCCGGAGATTGAACGGATTATCGACAAGTGTCTGCAAAAGGACGCGAATGAGCGGTATCAGGATACGCGCGATCTGGTGATCGATTTGCGGAATTTGAGGCGGCAGTACGACAGCGGAATGTCTTCGACAGTATCCGGGGTGAAGGTCCAGGAGCAATTTAAGCAGGAAGTGCGGAAGGAAGTGAGCCGTTCGCGGCGCAAGCGCGTGATGATCGTGCTTCCGATAGTAATCATCCTGGTTGCCGCCAATTGGCTGCTATTTAGAGACAAGAGCCCACTGGGGACCGCGACTGCCGACGCCAAGGAATACAGCCTGGCAATATTGGGTTTTGAAAACAAGACAGGCGACCCACAGTTCGATTGGCTCGAGACCGGTTTGCCGGAAATTCTCATGACTGATCTTGCCCAGGGGCAGGTGATGAACATTATCAGCCAAAGGCGGCTTCTGGAAGCGATAGGCAGTTCCGAAAGTGCCGCGCACAGTGTCAGCTACGAAGATCAGGTGAAAGCGGCGAGGAAACTGGGGGCGGTGAACGTCATGTCGGGCACGATTTACAAACTGGGCGACAAATTTCGCATCGACGCGAGACTTGAAGATGTGAAAACGGGGCGGGTGATTATGGGTGAAAAAGTGATCGGCGATGACGCCTTCGCGATTGTCGATTCGCTGACCTCGCGGATTGCGGCATCGCTGAATATGGAAGAAGTGCTTAAGCTCGACCGCAATGTTTCGCAATTGACAACTTCGAACCCGGAAGCCTACCGGTATTATCATGCCGGATTGAATGCGCTGATGTCCTCAATCTGGGATGAAGCTACGGAGAATTTCGAGAAGGCAATCAAGGTTGATTCGA
>CAUJJY010000199.1 GCA_963205155.1 Candidatus Zixiibacteriota bacterium
AGTGATTTCCCCGCTTCTGCCGTCCGGAAAAGCATACTTCAGTGAGTTTGTGACGAGTTCATTGATAATCAAACCGCAGGGTATGGCGACATCGACGCCGAGGTAGATCGGATCAATCTTGCGAATGACCGAAACTCTTTCCCGATTGCCGGACACTGTGCTCATCATGTAACTCGTGAGACTCTCGACATAGTCCGGGAAATTGACTTCGCTAAGATTCTCCGAGCGGTAGAGCTTCTCATGAATCAACGCCATTGTCTTTACCCGGCCTTGACTATCGCGGAACATTGCCTCGAGTTTCTTATCTTTGATCTTGCCCGCTTGTAAATTGAGCAAGCTGGTTATAATCTGGAGATTGTTCTTTACGCGGTGATGGACTTCTTTAAGCAGAACTTCCTTCTCCCGCAACGAGGCAGTGATCTTATCCTGCGCCAGCACGCGCTCGGCGATTTCCGACTCCAATTCAGATGTTCGCTCCCTAACACGTTGTTCCAGAGAGTCGCGCGCGTCGAGCAACTCCCGGTCGCGATTCTGTACGTGAGTGAGCATCTCGTTGAAAGTGCCAACCAAATACCCGATCTCATCAGCTCCAGTGGGTACGGCGCGAATCGAGTAGTCTTTGTCCCTTGAAACCGCCTTCGCAACCGACGTCAGATGCAATACCGGGTCGGAGATCACCCGTTGGAGACGACTGACAACGAAGAACGCGAACAACAGAGCTAACGCAATAAGCAATCCAATCATGAGGAAATCACGCTTCAACCGAGCTGACAGTTCACTCATGTCGGCGCGAACTGTTATGAACCCGATCGGCTCGCCATCCAGTTTGATTGGGCGCGTGGTGGTAAGTAATCCGTTTTCTGCGATCTGCTTCGAGGAGTCATCGATGTTCAGCTCTCGAGGACAAAGACTGTCATCTGCCGGGAAGGAGGCAAAGATCTCGCCGGTGCGGGAGTACACACCCGCCGAGACGACTTGTTGCTCTGCCAGCAAGCTGGCCAACGTGGCTTTCGTATCACTGCTGTTATCAAATTGTACTGATGCAGTGCAGTTGATTCCGATGACATCGGTCAGGGTCGCCATCGATCGGAACAAGTCGATCCTTGCACTCGTGTAATCGTATGCGACGAAGGCAATGCCGACGAGCGACAATGCCAGAGCAGAACTGATCATGACGATCCCGATCAGCTTGCCGCGAATCGTCAGGTCTTTCAGGAATGTTCGAATCATTCTGCCCCCCCGTAACTGTCAGCAATAACTGCCAATTTCAGCAACTTTGAACTGATATTGAGCTTCTCTGCGCGCGCCCTTGCGGGTGAAATCTCAAAACGAACTTTGCCGTTTGCGACAAAAAACCGAATCATCCCGCCGTGGGAAATGAATTCTTCATGCTCGCTCACCGTGAGAACTGGATGTCCGCGCAGGGTAGTCAGCATTGCTTCCATTGCGGGTTGCGACGAGGAGTTGAAGAATACTATGTGACAGCCAGCCAATACCTTCGCATCATCAGACTCCAAAACCTCAACTTGGCGGCCTGCCACTTGTTTGCTTTCAACGGCAATTTTGATTGCCTTATTCATCGCAGTCTTGCCCGCGACTCCAATGCGAAAAGTGGAATCCAGTTGGTTGTTTGACGAGCCGGGCCACTCAACAAATTTCGCGAAGTTGTAAAGAAACGCTGCCTTGACGTCGGTCTCGGAGGCTTTCTCCTGCGCCGATAATACACCGGGGCTGACTCCAGACAACAGCAACGCCGTTGCGAGCCATAGCCAGAATCTGTGCATAAAGTTAGTATCTCCAGGTGAATGAGCCGACAATTCTTCTTTCAGGTTCTGAATACACGTTGTTCAGATCCGCCTGAAACTCCTGATGTTGACTCTCGAGCAGATCCTTGCCTATCAGTGCGAATTCAAGCTGCTTGGTTAAGCTGATCGCCAGACGCGAATCCAGCGTCCAGTAACTCGGTACCGGCCCTTCGGGAATCGCATCCACAAAACGGACCCAGTTGCCAATTTCGATCCATTTCGCCGGACTGGTGTTTAGTTGCAAGCTCAATTGATGACGCGGCAGATAAAATGATCCAGCACTAATGTTGGCGTTATCCCGTTGCTTGTTATCATGGCCATAGGAGTAGGCCATCTTGGTTCGAACAGATGAAGATACTTGGACGTCAGCTGCTATCTCCAAGCCATACGACTCAACGCTTCCGCCGTTAGCTGGTGTGAACGGAATGATGAAATAAGGGTGATCGGCATCCGGAGGCACCGGCGACCCTGAGTTGCCAGTGATGATGCCATTGTAGGAGTTGTAATACACTGATGCATCAATCCAGAGCCGGTTTGTCAAATTGCCGCGATATCCGGACTCGTAACTGATCAGAGTCTCACTCTTGAAATCCGGTGTACCTTGATATTCGACCTTCATCGCCAAATCAGTGGGATTGGCCGTTGTGAGCGGCGGAACTACGTACAGCCAGGCACGCCCATCGTTTTCTCCGCGTGAGGGAGTTCGGATCGCCCGCGATACAGATGACCACACAGAGTGGCGATCGTTGAGCGCCCATAGCAAGCGAAGACTTGGTTGGAATTCGTAGCCCGTGTAGTCATTGTGCTCAAGCTTTGAACCGAATGTAAGCTGAACTCGATTATCGAAAAGCAGGGCTGTCGTCTGGACAAAGGCATTGAATAAGTTGAAACTACGGCGCGGGGATTCAACCGCTGAAAACTCGGTTGAGTCTACGTTATCTGTGCTGCGACGATATCCGACACCCGATGTCAGATTGACTTGACGGGACAATGTCCAATTGTGCTGAACATCGATGTCGTATGTGTGCCGGGACTCTCCTATGAAATCATCATGCCTCTCATACCAATCGTGGTACAATTGGAGTGTCCATGTCGATTGATCGGGCCGTCCTGTGGAGAAGCGCGCCACAGCATTCGTCCCCCGAAGAGGGGAGTTCGAATTCAGGACTTGTGAGTAGGGAAATGAAATGCTGGGCAAGCGATAGACAGTGTTGGCTTCACCATCATATGCCTCACCTTGCAGAGTCAACTTGGAATTTGGACTAAGTTCCCAATCCGCGCGCACGCCGCCACGGAGCATCTTCCAAGCGTCTTGTGTCGTTTTACCAGATACATCAGCAAACCCATTTCTCTCAAACCATTTGCCGTATACTCGAAACGCGCCATTCTCCATTAAGGATCTTCCAAATCGAATTTCTCCGTTTGCCCGATCATACGATCCCGAACCGCCGCTGACAAACAGTCCTTTTGTTTCCGAGGCCGACTTTGTCAGGATATTGATGACGCCATTGACCGCATTGGCGCCCCAAAGAGTTGCACCGGGTCCGCGTATGACCTCGATGCGATCAATATCTTCAAGTAACACATCCTGAACATTCCAGTAGACCCCGGAGTACAAAGGTGTGTACACTGACCGGCCGTCAACCAGGACCAGCAGCTTGTTGGCAAAACTCCCATTGAACCCGCGTGCCGTCAC